>DASUCX010000251.1:0-5504 GCA_036275855.1 Rhabdochlamydiaceae bacterium | reverse complement strand
CTTTTTTCTAGCAAATCTTGGTATCGGGCCTGCTCCCATTTAACAAAATTGATATCTGCATTCCCAAATCTGAACGCATTCAAGGTATAGATTGGGTCATCAATCCAGGATTGCCATTGGATAATTCCCATTTGGAAATTCCCTTTGATAAATTTATCAAAAAGGACATTCCAAGCTAGAGGCCTAAGTTCGCATTCAAGCCCCAAGGCCTCTTTAAGTTGACGCTTTAAAGAATGAGCGATGTGTTCGCGCACGCCTTTGTGGTGGTAAATCAAATCGATAACTGGAAACTCTTCAGCGCATAATCCTAGCTCTTGGAGACCTTCCTGCCATAATTTGCGAGCTTTTTCTGGATGATACTGATGAAATTGAGTTTTGGGAAAATGGCTATGCTGTGGGAGTAGTGGAGAATATGCAGGCGTTAAAGGAAGTTGAGCACCTGCAGTCATCGCTGATTTTTCGATTGCAAAGGCGATAGCTTGGCGTAATTTCAGATTTTTAAAGTATCCATGAGAAGCATTAAATACCTGCCAGCAAACTTGGCCGTATTCGTAAGTAATAATAGCATCATCTTCTCCAGGAATAAAATAAGGCTGCCAGCTTCCCAATGGGTAACCCAGCCAATCGATTTTATTTTGATTGAAAGCATCGAAAGCTTGGCGGGCATTCATACTGTGGAAGGTGATTTCATCTAAACTCGTATTTTCGCTGTCCCAATAATTCGGATTTTTAACGAGTTTGTAGCATTGGCCTTGATGATTGATTTGCAACTGGAATGGCCCATTGCAGGGATAGTCGTCTTGGACTTGATAAGGCCACTGCGGATATTGCCGATCGATCAGCCGGTGAACAGGCGAATAAAGAACGTGGCAGGTCAACTCTAAGAAATAATGGCAGGGATGCTTGAGTTCGACTTTTAATGTTCTTTCATCTAAAACAGAGATCCCAATTTGATCCAGCGGCAGCTTCCCTTCCTTGGCTTCCTTCGCATTTTTAATCATATGAAAGAGATAGGTGAAAGGAGTGGCAAAATCAGGAGACAGAATTTTTTTCCAAGCATACTCAAAATCATAAGCTGTCAATGGAGACTGATCATTCCAGGAAGAAGACCGCAGCTTGAAAATATATTGGGTTAAATCAGAGGAAACCTCAATCTTCTCAGCAACTCCGTTTTCCACTTTTCCATTTTTGCCTCGACGGGTAAGGCCTTCGAATAACAATCCCAAAAGCACGTTCGATACTAATTCCCCTCCGATTCTTGGATCCAAAGAAAAGAGAGAATATTCAAAGCCAATCCTAAGTACCTGTTGATCTTTAACTTTCAGCTTCCATTCGATCAATAAGCCTTCGAGCTCTCGCACTAAAGGTTCAGCTTCATTCCAAGGAGACTCCAGCACAGCTTGGAAGCAGACCCTATCTAGAGAGTCAATGTGATTAAAAGTGATCTCAAATTTTCTTAAGCGTTTTAGGAAGAAATCAGCCAGAACTTCTTTCAAAAATTTGTTGCTAAGAACAATAAGAAATGTGTGGCCTTCCCTTTCCACTATTTTCAGAAAATAGTCATCGATCAATTTTTCGTTTCGATTATCTAAGTAGAGAGAAAATAAAGTAGAGAGGGTTTTAGGCGGTAAAAAAACCTGTTTTTCCAGGGGAGTTAGATCATAGAAAAAGTTTTCTATCAGCTCAGGATCGGCTCTTGCAATTTCGGGAAAACGTTCTTTCAGGCAAAGCAGCAGTTCCTGCTGCTTGATAAGAATACCACCGTTGTAATCTCTAAACTCTCCGATTGCGGCTGTAATGCAATCTACGGCTTTTTGTCTTGATGAATAGAAGTCGATCGAGCCGTCTGATCGGAGCAGGGTCGGGTCTTTAGGAAGTTGGATACGAAAAATATGTGCTTCGATGGGGCGTTTCTCTAAGTACTTGACGGTGTGCAACCGTTCTGTGGTGAAAAAACAATCCCTAAATTGATCCGCTAATGAAAATAGGGGGGATGGAGAGAGATAAACCATCGTGACAAGAAATGAAATCTCATCGCCTGCTTGTTGATCGATCACAATCGTCGCTTGAGGCAGGTCCTGTGTTGATTGAATTTCTTGGCTTAGAATGAGAATGTTCTTATAAATTTCCTCCTCGTTCCTCTGCATAAAAATTGTGGGGGAGAGTTTTTGGACGCTGTTTCTTAATTTCTCCTCCAGGCTACTTTTCAGAAATTTTTGTTCTTGAAGAGAAAAAAGAGAGCCGTCTTTCTTTTCAACCTCGAAATAGAAAATCTTCTGTTTTTTATCCTGAGAAACGTGAACATAAGAACTATCTTTTACTACGCTTAAGTGAGGTAAGTGTTTTTGCAGGAGTAATACAACGTTTTCCTCGTCAAAAAGCTCAAATCGATCCAATAAATTCATTCCAATCAGGCATCCTATGACTGGCTTGGAAGAAAAAGGAAAAAGCAGACTTGTGGGTATCCATCTAATCTCTAAATATCTTGAATTCGAAAAAGTCGATGCGTGTAAAACTTTCTTCTGGACCAGGTAGAAGCCTAAAATCAGACGAAAAAGATGAAGCGGGTGACGGTGATCTAGATATTTCTTCCCAGCAAGCGAGTAAAAAAGGAATAAATCCTGAAAAATGGAAGGATCCTCATGCTTTGGAAACCTTGACATCCATTTCACAAGCATCTGATGCACTTGATAGAAAGAAGAATGAAATGAAGGCTCAACAGCTGATGGAAGAGCTTGTGATTGCAAACTTGAAAGGGTTTCTAATTTTAACATTGTCCAGCAATGTTCATTTATTTTAGCTGCAAGCATGACTTATCTTCCAGATCTTGACAATCGATTTTAGTGCCCGTCTGGGTGGAAATGCACTACATTTCTTCTTAGAAGGCCCGAATAGGAGGCCGGGCGATTAGAAAGTATATTCAACGGTCAAAACAGCCGAGGCGAAATTCAGCGCGTTTCTTCCCCAGACTGAAAACCAGGTTCCGACTAAAAAGTTCAGATTCTCATTCGGGTTGTACTCAAGCGCTGGAGCTAAACTCAATTGATCGTTAAAAGGACCTCCCACTGTTGCAGGAATACCAGGAGCGGTAAATCCCGAATGGCCTGAAAACGTGGTCTTTCGTTTGTAGACATAAACAATATCTAATGCCGCGACCCATTTTTGCGTAAAACTATATTCATAGCCAAAATCGAATTGAAACTTATTGCCCGGATGGACTCTTCCCTTTGTCCCCTTCCCTCCACCATACGCGTTATAGCTTTTCACAGAGACGAACGCCGGCAGCGAATAGTTGAAAGAGGCCCGGAAGTTCATCGGGTGGAGAGAGATCCACCAAACGACTTTAGAGATATTCAAACTGAGCGTTGTGTTATACGATCCGGCTCCTGTCGCATCAGTTCCTTCTTTCTTTGGATTTAACTTCTGGTATCTTCCTGATGGGAACGTCTCTTGGACTGCAAACAACAATGCTGGACGATAAGGCCCCTCTTTTAGCAGTCCAAACCCCAACCCGACCGAAGAATCTCCCCAAAAACCCGAGTATTGCTTCTTCGCTTGATTCCAGACCCCTTGGAAGGAGAAGCTCAAATCCATCCAGGGCAAGATCCCAATCAATGCAGGGAAGAGCGGATTGAACGTATGGGTATTCGAGATCTTGTGCGAATGGCCATGCTCATCGAACTTCGCATAATTGTTGATGTAAAAAAGATAAGGCTGGATATTCACAAGGCCCGGCGTCAGAATATGCGCTGAAGGCGTCAGCAGCGGGCCCGCGTACCACGGGTTGAACATCTTCTTTGCCTCTTCGAACTCTTTCTCCGCATCTTCTATTTGCTTTTCGACCACTTCCGGAGGCGGAGGATTATTCTCAGGCAGATCGTCCGCAAATAAACTTAAACTGAGCAACGTTCCCAATAACCAATACTTCTTCATAAAGACCTTTCCATCAGTTGTAAGCCATTGAACAAAAAAACTAAAGCATTTCTTCATTTGTAAAAAACATCTCCAGAAAATATATATGGAATCAAAGGCAGGAAATATATGGTAGATAAAATCGAGGGCACCTCGTCGCCCCAAGAAAGCTACAGAAACAGTTACGATCGTGCCGTCAATCTCTTTCAACAAAGCTTAGCTGCCTACGAAAAATCGACAGAACCTCACCAGAAAGAGAAATTCAAAGACGTGATGGACAAATGCCTCGTGATTATCCACGAGACTATTCGATCTGTCAAAGGCACCGAGCAACCGCTCAAAAAAGTAGATCAAGATTACGAAAACTTTATTGCTAACGACAATCCCAAGACCCTAGGCCAACTCCAGAAAGATATCGACTCTCTCAAGAACGGTTAACACAAAGCTTGTGGAAGAGGCAAGATTGTGACAAACTCGTTTCATGAAAAAAATCTTGCTGAGCTTTTTATTTCTCACCTCAATCTATTCTAAAGAACCCGAGAAAGAAAAATCAGAATATAAGTATGAGCCCATTTTCGCCGGCACTCTTTTGGCCTTTTTCCCGAATAACATTCCCCCTGGGCATGTTCTTTTAGAGCCATATCTTTTTGTCGGTACGACGAATGGCGTTTACAACTCTGAGTGGGAAACCAAACGTCTCTTCCACTTCTTTGATTCGCAACTCCTATTCCTTGTCGAAACGGGGATCACTTCCTGGTTAGACATCTCACTCACCTTCAATGAGAACTATTCCGTTTCTAAAGGAAGAAAATCAACACATCTTGGCGACACTCGCCTAGGGCTGGGATTTCAGGTCACCAAGAGCAAACCCGAATCTGCAATCCCGGACTTCCGCATCCTCCTCATGGAAAGTTTTCCCACCGGCAAATACCAACATCTTGATCCTCGGAAAAACATCGCCGACGTAACGGGCTCAGGAGCTTTTGAGACTTGGGTCATCGCGATCGTCCGCAAGATCATTTATTTCACCCCACGTCAAGTGGTCTCTTTGAATTTTAACCTTGGCTATGATTTTCCCTCCAGCGTCCATGTGAAAGGCCATAATTTCTACGGAGGAGGCACTCCCAAAACAAACGGATCGGTTCTTCCCGGCCGCCAAACCCTAGGAAACATCGGCATCGAATACAGCATGACGGTGAATTGGATCCTGGGCCTTGATGTCCACTATGTCCATCAAAACAAGTCGACGTCCCATCATCGAGACATCCACTTGCCCTCGTCTGAAGAGTTTAGCCTCGCGCCTTGTATTGAGTACAACCCCAGCACTCACTTCGGCATTGAAGCCGGAGCTTGGTTTTCCATCGCCGGCAGGAACAATCTCGTCTTCTCCACCGGCGTTCTCACGGTGTATTGGTTCTTTTAGAGACCCTGCAAATGTTGTAGCCTGTCCTTGCCGAATTTTTGTTCCAATGCTTCGTAGGCATTTGCGGCTTTGAACGCAGTTATACCATTGAGGCAATTGCAAAACTCATGCGCCCCATAAAATCGCCCTTTTGGCGCCAGTTCTCGCCGCGCAATCTCGCCTGCCCATT
>DASUCX010000250.1:0-8709 GCA_036275855.1 Rhabdochlamydiaceae bacterium | reverse complement strand
CCGACCGCAGTCTATAGTTTATAGTTTTCTCAGCTGGCTCAAAAAAAATTTTAAAGGAAACGAGCGAGGTTCATAGTATTCTATTCAACTATTACAAGAATCGACGTAAGAGATTTGGGCTGCGTTTTCTCGCGTCAAAGGATAAACCCTTTTCCTAAGACTCCTTTGAACGGATCACCGTTTTTCAACCGCTTTGGCACTGTTTTGATCGTAAAGTCGCGTGGATCGAGCCCATGCTTGACTTCTTTCCATAACAACGGCGTAGAGACTGTCGCATACGGTCTCGCACGGACTGAATAGGCCGCAACAATCATCTTCGTCTCGTTATTTTGCAAGACATCGATATAGACCTTTTTTTGCCTCTTTGCCGGATTCCTCTCCAGCGAGACCACCTTCGGCAATCTTTCCTGAGCCTTTTGTGCAATCGTCTTAGCAAGGCTGACGACTTGAGGATAAGTATGCCGAGCTCGCATCGGGACAAAGATGTGCATGCCCGACGCTCCCGATGTTTTGCAAAAACTCTTCATCCCCTGCTCCTCTAAAATTTCATGAAGAACCAGCGCAGTATCGACCACGGCATCGTAGGAAATCTTTTCAGGATCGAGATCAAACACCATATAGTCGGGTTTGCTCAAATGGGGAAGACTCCCATTGAATACATGCATTTCAATAGAGCCTAAATTAGCCGCGTAAAGCAACGTCTCTTTATTCTGGGCAACAAGATAAGAAATCGTCCGATTTTCATGCTTAAATTTCGTCGTCTTCACAAATTTCGGCAGATTTTTCCCGGCATCTTTCTGATAAAAATTAACGCCTTTGATTCCATCGGGAAAGCGGTTCATCACCAAAGGCCGATTTTTTAAATAAGGCAACATCACCGGCGCCACTAGTTCGTAATACTTGAGCATCTCACCTTTCGTGATCTTGTCCCAATAGAGCTTGTCCAAATGCGAAAGTTTGAGGCTCATTCTCTTACCACTTGTTTGGCAGACTTATCGACCCTGATTCCCAAAAAAACTGGCTGCCTGAGCATCCCACCTATCGTCCACTCGGCAAATTTCACCTCGCAGACGAATTTCGGCTTCACCCATAGCACAGGCATATTTGGCTCAGGCTCCTCTGCAAACGGACACTTCGTAGTTACGATCGGTTTCAGCCTTTGATACATCTCTTTCAACGCCTCCCGATCAAATCCCCCTCCGACATGACCAGCATAAACCAATTTCCCTTTTTCATAGACCCCGACCAATAACGCTCCCAAATACGGCCGTCCGCCTTGCGGCTTCGTAAAACCTCCAATCACCACCTCTTGCCGCATCCCTGTTTTAATTTTCAGCCACTCGCGTGTCCGCGTCGATCGATACAAGCTCTCTTTTCTCTTGGCCATGATCCCCTCTAGCCCCTTCCTTTTGGCCACTTGGAAAAAAGCCTTCCCCTTCTCTTCAATATGCTCACTAAATTTAACCGACTTGAGCCTCCCTTTTTTGAGCAACTCCTTTAAAATTTGCCTCCGCTCCATCAATGGTAAATGCCTTAAATCCTTCCCCTGATAAAACAAAACATCAAACACATAATAAACAGGAGGATGGACTTGCTTCCTTTGATAATTTTGCAGCAGTTGAAAGTTCGACCGACCCTTTTTGTCCAAAATCACAATTTCCCCATCCATAACCCACTTCCCCGGAATCCCCTTTAACTCCTCTACAATACTTGGAAATTGCTCAAAAAACTTATGGTTCCTCGACACCAGATGCACATCCCCGGCCTTCTCCGCCAAGGCCCGATACCCATCCCACTTGATTTCAAAGATCCACCCTTTGTCATCAAACGGCTTCTCAACCAGCGTCGCTAACATCGGAACAATTGATTTTTTCAAGCGGCCTTCCTGCGACCTTTTTTCTTATGCTGCTCGAGACTTTCTTTGAGCAGCCCCATCAGATCATGCACCTTGGGCGCTTTACTTTTTTCCCGCTTGATTTTTTTGCCCCTCGCTCTTGAGGCAATAACCCTCTTGACTTCATCCGAGTAAGTGTCAGAATAATGACTTGCCCGGAAAGGCTTTGACAACTCCTCGATCAACAGCAAAGCCATATCGACTTCGCTTTTCACCAAAGGTCCATCTTTAGGAATATCTAGCCCCTTCGAACTCAGAATCTCACTGTTATACCTCAGCTGATTCAACACCAAGATATCTCCATGCGCCTTGATCACACCTAGATGTTCATGCTGCCTAAGCACATACTTGCCAATCGCGACTTTTTTCGACCGCCTCAACGCTTCTCTCAAAATCTGATACGCTTTTGATGACCCTTTTTCCGGCTCCAAATAATACGGCGTTTCATAGAACATCGGATCGATCTCTTCTTCACCCGTAAAATCAACAATCTCGATCGTTTTCATCCTCTTGGGACTGGCCTTCTCAAAATCGTCCTCCGTCAAGACGACATAATCCCCTTTCCGATACTCATATCCCTTGACGACCTCTTCCCACGGAACCTCTTTCCCATCCGCCTTACAAATCCTAGCGTACCTGATCTCCGACAGATCTTTTTTATGGAGCAACTTGAACTTCAACTCCCGCTCCTTACAGGCGCTATAGAGCCTCACCGGAATATGGATTAACCCAAAACTGATTGCTCCTTTCCAAATTGAACGCATAAGCCCCTACATAACAGCACACACTAAAAATATTCTATGATAAAACCTGTTGACAGGGGCATAAACCAAATGCATCATGGCATCTATGCGCGACCATGATCAAAATTTTTGGCAGCTGACTTGTATTCAGAGTGCCGCCTGCGGCGTGCCTGTGATTTTCATTGGAAGCCAACTGGCAAAACAACACGGCACCGGGACAGCTGTTTTGTCGATCATCGTTGGAAATCTGATCCTTTGGATTATCGCATTAGCGGTTGTCTCGATGGCCGCAAGAGAAAGAAAAGATGCTGTCGAGAATATCAAGCACTACTTCGGCAAACCCGTCGGATATATTGCCTCAGCAGTTTTGATTTTAGCTTTCTTGATCTGGTATGTGCTCCAACTCCGGAGCAATGTCGATGCGATCGGAACGATCAGTAACGACAACGAGACGTGGAACCATGCCAGAAACTGGGTTGGAGGAACCTTGGGCATTCTGACAGCTGGACTTGCCGTTGGAGGGATCCAGCTGATCAAACGATTTTGCTATTATGCCTTTCCGTTCTTATTTCTATTCGTGCTTTATGCCGTGTGTACTTCAACAGATGAAATCAGGTTTGAAGGTACCTGGAACTTTTCACTCCCTGCAACAGCTTCCATTGTCGCCGTAACCCTACCGGGAATTGTGAATTTACCAACATTCTTCCGCCATTCGAAATCACGGGGAAATTCCATTTTAGCGCTATGCCTGATAACACTGTTTGTGAGTTTTTTCCAAATCAGCAGCCTCTTCCTTGATGGAGCCCATGGCAATCAATTATTCAGCCATTTCTCACTCGGTTTTGTCCATGAGCTGAAGTATGCCTTAGCAGTCGTCTTCTTGGTCGTTTCTTTGATCTCGGTCAATCTCGTGAACATCTACTTTGCCGCATCGGGGCTCAAAAACTTTATCCCCCGCCATTGGAATCAATACCGCAAGTACGGCTACCTCTTAGAAGGTTTGGTAGGCCTCACGATGTTCCATACCGTGTTTAAAATTGAGATTTTCGTCCACTTCCTAGGGAACTTTATCGCCAGCTTCGGAATTGTTTTAGTCGTCGCCTTATTGATCCGCAGCGTCGTCAAACATCGAGCTAGAAGATTCGATAAACTCGTCAATATCAGTTGCTGGTGCATTGGGTGGATCTCCGCCACCCTCGGACAACTTCTTTTCTCAAAAGACCCAGGAACTGCAATCGTCATCGGATGCTACGCCAGCATCCTAGCATTCTTAGTGATTTTGTTTATTGAAGAAGCGGCCTGGTCTTTAGAAAACCTGCATACTTAATTTCTTGTGAGGAATAAACGAATAGGGAAGCGTCTCTTTCCCTTGCATTACCTCAAATATTTGACCTAAGCTCGCCGGATAGATATGCGACAAACAGAACAATGAAGGATTTTCTGCTGAAAAACCCTCTGGTAAAGAATGTTTAGAAATAATCGTCCGTAGGAGTTTCTCTTTGGGAACAATCGACCCACGATCAAAATCAACATCGTCCTTGACCTCAGGAAACTGCGGATAAAAAATATCGCATGTCAAAACTAAACTCGTAAATTGATTGATCCACGGCTTCAAACGCAAGCTAAGCGATGATAACGTCAGATGATCCGAATAGGCGCACCCTCCAAAAACAACAACCGGCTCTTCAGGGTGAAATTTCAGCGCTTCCATTTGTGCTTTTGTCAGCTTTTTCATCTCTTTTTTTCCATCTCCCTGGAGAATCCGTACATACCTGCCTCGTTTTTCCTCATTACTGCCCATCAGATCATCAATCACAGCAATTTTAGACTTTGTCTGGATCAGGTAAGCCAGCAAAACCTGCATAGAGAATAAATTCGAGGCATACTGAATTCCTCTTTGATCCATCCTAAGCTCCTCAGGATGAACATATCGTCCCCACATCGCAACAGGAGCTCCGCTGACAGCCATAGAAGGCTTTAACTCCTCCACATACGAGTAGTAAGAATTTGCAACCGCGTTCGAGAACTGTTTCTGCAATTTCTTGATCAATTTCACGCACGTCTGATTTCCCAATGGAGAAATCAATCGTAACTTCCTCGCATTCGTCCGTGTTCCATTCCGAATATCAACTTCTTTGATAAACGCCAGCAGATATAGCTTGGTCAGTTCAACCAATGCCCCCGGAATACGCCAGTTTTCCCACCCTTTTTCACCCCCAGCTCGGATTCCCCTCAGATCATGCTCCAAAACCAACGCAATCAGCCTACATGTCATTATTGACATCCCATGACAACAATTACTCACCGTATGGGCATCAAAATCAGAGTATCTTCCCTCTAGAATAGAATCAATCGTCCTAGTCACCGCCTCTATACAAAATACGAGGGCCTCATTAGAAGCTTCTCCATCGCCCAGGACAAGCAGCACAGAAAGATCGGCTTGATCTACTTTAGAGTCAGCCATCAACGCCGAGCTATTCATTTCTCTCCAGCATATCTCTCATAAAAACCCTGCACCTTCTCCTTTTGAGTCTCTTTCCCCAAGAAAGCGACCCTTTTTGATTCTCAACCAACTTGCATTTCTACACAGAAGATGAGATGGACCATGTGGTTTACAATGATAAATCCTTCCATTTTTTAAGTAAGCCACCATCCTCTGGCCTATTAACAATCATTTTTATAATTATTTGAAACAAAAAAAACCAAAAGTTAAAGTTATAAACAAAAAAAACAAAGAGTTAACTTCTAAGTTGGAATCATTTGTATGCAATAACAGTAGGAAATATACGACGACGATCTAAAATAACATCAACCTTTGAAAATCCTGCTTTCATAAACTGCAGTTCTATTTCATTGATTGAACAGAAATTGCGCCATTTAACACCTAAAATCTCTTTGTGAAGAATCTGTTCCATACGAAGTGTTTCTTCAGACATCCCTGTAAGATCCCAATCAGTTTTCTTTCCTTCTCCAGGAGGATATGTCAAAACAGAAGTAATTAAAACTCCACCAGGCTTCAATGCTCTGTAAAACTGGCGATACAACTCTAGCACTTTTTCAATATCATCCTCATAAACATTTAACCCACTACTTGTGATGACATCGAAACTATTTTGGTCTTCAAGCTCCCAGGCATTTTGGATCCTAAATTCAACAGACCTGGAGTTTTTCGCTTCAGCCTGTTTTTTAGCTAAATCTATCGATTCTTTGTCGATGTCGATACCAATAAGCTTGAAGTTGGCTACATTGGAATAATCCAAAGTTAGCAGATCATTCATAACTCCACAGGGTATCGAAGCTAAAACAACCCCATCTTTGATTAAAGATTGCGCAGTTCTTTGGAAAATCTTATACCGCTCTTGCGAAGCAAGAACAACAGGAGAACGATTAACCAGAAAATCTTCCCACTTAGACAAAGGCTTTCCTTCAATATTGCGTCCTGTTTTGCGACGTGTTTCTGGGAAAGTGATCATGTAGTCTGTCCAAAAACCGTTTGCGCCTTTTTTTTCTACGATGAAACGTCCCAATGGAAATTGAATGAGGTCTTGTAATACAGCAATTTGCTCATCAACGGAAACAGATGGCAAATCCCCACGCTCTCGAATTTTGACTTCTAAATCAGCGACAGCTTTTTCTAAAGTACCATGAAGAGAGTGATGTGTCTTATTGGATTTAGTTTCTAATCTTTTAGAACTCACTTGCACCTCTACCTTTTCATATCTAATATCCAAAGATAAGTATTCGGAAGTTTGTCGATTTTTATCTCTTTTGCAACAGTAAAATTCGTCTTTTCAAACATTTCTATTGTTTCTTCATATGTTCTTGTCTTCACCCCAAGAAGCCCATGCACATAATCAAATCCCGGAAAAATTTCCTGATGTCCTGGTGAAGGAGAAACAATATCTACATAGAAGAAGTACCTGAGGTTTGGGAAATTTTTCAAATATGAGTTCATGAGTTTAATGCACATACTTGAAGGAGTAAAATCATGAAATACAAATGATTGCATCAGAATTACAACATCTTCCCAAACACCTTTCAAATTAGCGATATTCGCTTTCTCAATCGTTATATTCGACGGGGTTTTTCTATTAGCTCGCTTAACAACTAAAGGTTGACTGTCAAACCCCAATCCCGGATTACCTGTTTTACGACAGATCTTCGTTAGTAAATCTCCATACCCACATCCCAAATCACAAATGGCGCCCTTAAATTTCAAATGACTAAATACTTCTAAAATGACGGGATGCACTGTTTTATCAGAAATGAACCTTGATGCCCTGGAAACAGATTCTCCTTTAATTAAACGGAACACATTTTTTGGACGTTTCTTAACAATGTCGCTCTGCCTAGATACCAGTTGACCATACCCATCAAAAAAAATTGTCACCAACCCTAAATACTCAAGCACCTCTTTTCCAAAAGAAGTCAGGTGATAGCTTTTCCCTTCCTCTTTGAAAATACCGGCTCGTTCCAAGGTTACAAGCGCAGAATGCATGCAGATGGGATTGGAGCACTTATCAACATCGGATTTTTTTAAAAAATTTCTTTTCTCGAGCTTGCTAACCAACCCAGCTTCATAAAGCGCTGTAAGACAATTACATGCCACCCCAGCAGTAATAAAATCTATGGACTTAAGAGTTAATGATTTAAGCATTTTGTTTGTTTAATTTTGCAAACCTATAATAAGCATACACGGATATAACAAATATTATAAGCGAAAAATAAGCAACGTACACTTGATTTAAATTTATATTTTTATAAACAAATGCAAATATAACCGCTGCCAAAAAGGCAAAAGTATCCGTAGAATCCATCAATCCACATAGTTTACCTTGCTCATGAGGCTGATGTTTTTTAAGAAGGATGGAAAACAGGCTTGGAACTAAAAAAGCCGCCCCTGCGCTGTAAACAAAGTAACATGGCATCATCAAATATCTGATTTCGCTAACCGAATGAGAAAAAATCACAATCGGAAGAATAGATAAGATAGACAATATAAATCCCGATTTAATGAGCTGGCTATCACTTTTTTTCATTAAGGCAACTCGCACAAAAATCACTCCGGATAAATATCCTAAAATCATAGATAGCGCGATATATTTAAACTGCTTCAATCCCAAATCTATGTCTAGGACATGAGGAGCGTAAAAAGACAATTCCCAAAAGAAAAATGTCATCAAACCATTTCGCACTAAACTAACACCTAGAAATCTGTCGTAAATGAGCTTCAGCTCTCTTTTGACAAGCTCTGCAAATTTTGAATAGGTCAATGGTTCTTTACGCTTAGCCGCGTCACTGTCTTTGGTATCATAAAATAACGCTTTGCATAGATACAACGAGACAAGAATCATCACCAAGATAATGAATATATTCTTCGATTCACTGAAAAACTTCATGAGGAATAAAAGACCTAAATAACCCAAAGCAATTGCTGCTGTGGACAATCCAAAAGAAAATCGGAAATTATTGATCTGTGTATCGGCCATCCCAGCCCAAGCTATTGGAAGTGTGTTGCCCATAACGCCTTTGATAATTACAGCAAGAGCTAAAAAGCATAATGGGATAATCATATTCTCCACATAGAACACTGTTAGAAAAAGCCCTAGAGCGGAAAATATCAAGGAAACAATCAAGCTTTTCTTTCGAAGATAAAAGTCTGAAAAACCTGACTGAATAGGCGCAGCCACGATCTGGATCACTAAAAACCCAAAGTAAAAAGCCGATTCCCAATAACGGCCTAAATTATCGAACGTATTGAAGATGAAGTTGGTGCAAAGCTCGTCCACAGATATCAACAACAATAATAGCGGGAGAAAATTTCCTGTCCTTCTCATTTGTGGCCTAGGACGAGTTCTTTAAAAGCTGTCCTACATCAAAGGTACGCGATTAAAAAAAAAATTCCAAGATAAAACCTAATATGTGATGAAGCTCAGCATTCACGAAGTGAATAAAAAGTTGAGCATGAACCCTGTCAAAAAAAGTTAACAAGCTCTTATTTAAAAAATTTCATTTCAAAAGATCGCCATAAAGTTTAAAATTTGAATTTTCATTTCAAAAGAGGTGAAAGTT
>DASUCX010000249.1:0-7459 GCA_036275855.1 Rhabdochlamydiaceae bacterium | reverse complement strand
AGCTCCTTTTTCAACTGATTCTCCAGGAGGACAAGAAAAAGCCCTTTTCGGATAACGCCCTGGCCCGTGCGATGTCCAAAGCCGGCATTCCCTGCGCCCGCCGCACCGTCGCCAAATACCGCAAAATCCTCAATATCCCTCCCGCCTCCCGCCGCAGGAAAGAAACTTCCAGCGAATGAACCAGTCATTCTGAATGCACGGTTTTGTACAAAACCGTGCAATGCCATTGCACGGTATTCAGATTTCAGTGCTTCCCATTTGGAAATGGCTCCTACTTTAACAGCTGAAGCCGTAATCGCCTCAAAACAGTCGATTACAGCGTCAGCTTTTTCAATTATTGCGTGCAGAAGTGTTCATGGCTTTTTAACTTTGGAGAAAAGGGACATTATCACTTTACGCTTACATAAAAAATCTCTACTTGATCGTTAAAGTTTAAAGTGGAAGACTTGAGCTCTAATCCATCAGGAGACTCTCATGGCCCCAAAAACCGTTCGTAATCGTCGAACAAAGTCCGAAATTCAGCAGGAGTTTGAGGCTATTGCTGAAGAAGCCGAAAAAGATAAAGCGCTCGTCTCTTCTAGAGAAACCATTGCGCATCAAATGCAGGAAGCTGCTATCCGCCATGCTGTCAGCGATATCACGGTTGAGGCCATCATTCGGAAAATGTCCGATTTAGGCTCCGAAATTTCTAAGGCACTTGGGAACCTATCCGACAAGCTAGTCGGCGAAGTTCATCTTCTTCATCAAGTGAAAAACGCGATTATCATTGAAAATGAGCACCTACAAAAGCTGCATAAAATTGACGTCACCGCCGCTGCTCTTGATCAGCTCATCGAAAACTATCAACAGAAAAAAATGGAGCTAGAGCTCGAGATATCCTCCATGAGAGAAGAGTTGGAGAAGGAAAGAGCAAGGAAAGAAGAAGAGACCGTCGAGTCTGAGAAAAACCTGAAAACCGCTCGACTAAGAGAAAAAGAAGAATATGAATACCAATTAAAAATTGAAAGAAAAAAAGCTCAAGACCAGTATGAAGAAGAAAGAGCTGCTCAGGAGAGAAGCAACCGCGAGAAGCAAGATACTTTCGAAAAGACCTGGCAGCAGAGAGAAGAAGGATTAAAGGCTCGAGAAAATCACCTACAAGAGCTACAGAAAACGGTTGATGCTTTTCCCTCTCGCCTTCAAGAAACAATCGATAAGACACGGGATGAGGCGATTGCTCAGACAGAGCAACGCTTCTCCCAGCAGTTGCTTGTCTTGCAAAAAGACCGAGAAACCGAACAGCGGCTTGCGGAAATGAAGATCCGATCATTAGAGGAGAATGCCATTCGTCAGCAGGAGCACATTAAACGGCTTGAACAACAAGTCGACGAGGCCAAAAGAGAAGTGAAACAGATCGCTGAAAAAGCGATCGAAGGGGCGTCGGGAGCTAAAACACTATCCCACATCAACCAAATCGCTATGGAGCAGGCTAAAAACCGGTCGTCTTCTAGTTGACGTTAAAGCCCTCTAAGTGGCTTATACCATTTATCAAAAATAACGTTTAGTTATGCAAGGAAGCTGCACGAATTTTTGAGTCTGGAGCGAGCGACCATTGCTGAATAGCAAGGCGCGAGTGAAGACCAAAAATTCGTTGCAGAGCTGACGTAGCAAAACCAAACGTTATTTTTGATAAATGGTATTAAATAGAACTTAGTCTGACAACCCCAACGGAAACCAATATTGGAGGTGATTTAAAGTTGAGCTATTTTAAAAGGTTGAAATGCACGGTTGCCTCAGAATGCAGATAAACATCCTACTTTAATTGAAAAAGTAGACGCCGTAATCGACCCAAAACAGTCGATTCATGATCTAAAATTATCCGGATCTCTTCTTCTGACATCTTGGCAAACCGCTTCATCTCTTGATCGGTGAGCGTGAGTACCACTGGGAAGGAAAGCTTCCGGCAACAGCTTTTAAAGATCCATTGTCGGTAGCTTAGCCATCCTAGGCTTAGTCCTATCAAGCTCATCGGAACCCATAGCCAAAAAATCCCGAGGGTCGTCGCTGCAATCAATACCAGCGGCTCCCATGTCCTGCTAAAGAGCGGACCGAAAAACCGTTTCCAGGCTTGGGGAGCCGTCGAATAAGCCAGCACTTCTTCAAAGTGCGGCTCTTCGAATCGCATCCGTGCGGCATGGATCGCTTCATGCGAGAGGACCTCGGATCGTGTGTAACCTAAAAAGGAACCTTTTTCAAAACGTTTTCTCAGCTGGATGGAGGGAAGGCCTTTTTCTGAAATCCACGTAGCAGCGCCTTCCCACCAAGCCATTTTTTGGTTGGAATAGACGAGGGGAACCCAATCGATCTTAAAAGGTAGGACGGCCTCGTTCCATTCAGGATGATCAAGAGGTCTTGCAAGCTGAGCGCGCTTAAGAAAAGCCTCTTCCGATTCCTCAGGACCTGGGATCAGGCCCCGATGGAAAGCTTCTAAAAGCAATTGATCGTCGATCACGCAGCTGCGCGGGTCTTCTTACGGTATTTCACAAAAAGAAGAGTGAACCCGACGATGTTGAGCAGTGAAAAGACGCCGAAGAACAGCAAAATCTTATTGGTCTTTTTCGTGATCTTCATCAGTCTTTCGCGGACAAGCTTTTCAAATTCCGACTCATTTTCAAACCATGTCCCCTGGTAGAGATGGCGAGAGAAGATCGCTTGTTTGTCATCTTTTGCATTGAAATAGAATGTCGGGAGCGCGATATCGCGGTTGCCTTCTTTGTTTGCAAGCAGCTTGAAAGACTCACCAAGAACGACGAATGTCCGATGGGTGACACGGTTGATGACAGAGTCTCTATCTTTACCAGGGTACTCGTTTTCAATCCGGTCCCAATTGTCCAAGAGCCATTCCATGCACCGTTTCAAAATCGGATGGCCCGGTCTTGAACCGACAATATTATTGGTCGGAAGAACAGAAGAGCTGAGCGATGTTTTATACGGCAGCTCCATCCCGCAGAAAAAATCAAATCCTTTGCTCAGCGGATCAAACCCTTGGATGCATTTTACATCATGATCGACATAGATTCCGCCGTGCTGATATAAAATCTCGTATCTTAAGATGTCTGATTTTTCTCCATAATTGTCTGATTTTTTATAGCAGTCATAAAGTTTGATGAACTGAAAATCTTGAATCCGGGCAAGCTGCATCTGCTTGTGAGGGAGCGGTCTGTCGCGGTCTGTCCAAAACTTAAATGTCCAATCGGGATGCTTTCCAATCCAGCTCCGGACATTTTCAACAGAGTCCCGAGGAAATGGTTTGGGTCCGATCCAAATGAAATGGACGACTTTTGGAACACGGTACATCGTCGACTTGGCATTTAAGAATGAAATGTTTTGATCGTAGATCGTTTTGAAAAAATTCAGGTTCTCAAAATCTTCACGGGTCTGCACGTATTGCCACGCCGGATGATCACGCCCCATCAATGTTTCAAAATCTGTTTTATCTTTGGATTCGTTTTTCTTTCCGCACCCTGTAAGGAATGGCAAAAGCACCAAAAGATAAACCCAGTTTCTCAAAAATCTCATAAGAACCTCTGTTTCTTTGTCAAGATTATCCCAAACCCCATTAGAATCAAATTAAAAGATAAGAAAGCCCCAATGATGATTAACGTCTTTTGAAGTTTCTTATCAAGCTTGGACAACCTTTTTTGAGCCTCTAATTCAAAATTAGCCCCTTTACCATCTTTCGCCCAGCTATTGGCAAAAAAATGGCGGGAATAAATCGGCTTGAGCCCCGGTTTAGCAAAAAAATAGGCCGCCGGCAGAACGATATCGGAGTTACCCGGAAGATCTAGTTTTGTTCGAAGCGCCAGTGTCAGCGCGAGATACGTTCTTTCCATCACAATCTGTGTTCTAGAAAACCCGTCTTTGCCCGGATATTTTGCTTGCAGCTCATCCCATCTTCGATCGATCACTCCGATCACTTCTTTCACGACAGGATGACCAGGTCTTGAGCCAATTACGCCATTGCCTGCAGTGATGTTTAGTCCTGCTACAGAAGGATGAGGCGCTTCTAACCCGCAATAAAAATCATAGGCTCCATGCATCCCATCAAACGGTTGGAGACAATTCGCATCGTGATCAACATAGACTCCTCCTTGATGGAAAAGGATCTCAAATCGTAACACATCGGATTTTTCTCCCCAGTTCTCCGACGCCTCATAACATCTGCCGAGCAAGGGAAAGGGATATTTTTTCATCACAATCGTCTCCATCCCATGACAAGGAGGATCACGCTCGCGGTCTGTCCAGAATTTAAATGTCCAATCGGGATTTTTTGCCATCCATGTCCGGACATTTTCGACAGATTCGCCAGGAAAAGAACGGGGGCCAAGCCAAATAAAATGGACAACTTTAGGAATTTTTGGATGAGCTTTTTGATGCCGCAGTTCTTTCTGCCGGTCGTATAACTTCCGATAACGGGTGAGTGCTTCAACATCAACAGGCTGGCCGACATGCGCCCAATGCTTCGTATTTTTCCCCATCAAAAGATCAAAATCATCTTTGTGAGCGGAAAAAAGAGAGACAAAACCTAAAAGCGCAGCAATGATAAATTTATTCATCACGAGAAATAAAGACCACCTCTTCATCAACATGAGGCGATCGATGTTTCACATGAAAGAAAGGGCTAATGTCGATCTTGAGCCCTGCTTGAAGCTTTTCCAAAAGCTCATGCGGGGTCGCACTCTGCATATTCCTGTTTCCCCAGTCATTTGACTGATTCACGACATTTAGAGGGACATTGACCACTTTTGCCTCATCAAAATAAAGGCCTATTTTATGATATTTTGCCTTTAAAGCCCATCGAGATTCTAAGAGATTCGGATTATGATAGTCGATCTTATTCAAAACCTCTTTAATTTCCGATTTTTTATAAACCGACATATCGACACTGCAAGGATATTTCCAATCGTACTCTCCCTGTTTAAACTGCCAAGCAAAAATTCCTTTTTCTATTTCCCATGAGGGAGGGATTTTTTGAGCCGCGTCTCTCATGTAGCAATAGTCGACATGGCTGCCAAGCCTTAAAAACACTCCAAAAGCCCCTGTTTTTTCGATCAGTTCCGCACACTGGTGCAGATCGACATGGTTTTTCACGATAATGTCATCAACAGCAAATAGGACATACGGTGAAGGGGTTTGGAACGTCGCTTGGAGAAATAACGGCTTAAAGTCTTTGGCGGGGTCTTTGCCCTGCGCTAAAAACTTAACATGTTTGAAACAGTTTTGAACTTTATCATATCCTCGCTGAAATTTTTCTCCCGAACACCGGTAAATCACCGTGATTTGCCCTAGACCTTTCACAAATTTCTCTACCGATTCTAAAAACGCATACAGCTGGAGGGGTCGATCAAAGGAAAAGATCACGAGATCGGCATTTTTATTCCCAATTTTGGGCTTTACAACACTTTTAGCAGGAGCATAACCGCTCTTTCTAGTCGATTTACTACCTCCCATTGCATGCGGACCTGCAAGTTCTTTCAAAACAACAAGAGTTCTTCCTTCGTAGACATCTTCCAACTTGATCTGTTTAAATAACCCTGCATAAAAGCTGACATCCCCCTCCGCTGACATCCAGATTTTTGGATTTTGATACATCTTCTCCAATTTTTCCAACGCTGTCTCCTTTTCGGCAAGAACGATGATATCTTGATCCGCAGCCTGATGAATTTCATTATACAGCTTTTCTAGAGGAGTGGAAGAGGGAAACTGGATCACACGACATTCGGCATCTTGGAGCCAAAAAAGCCCCAAAATCATCATCAAAATATATCTTTTCATAACCCTAAATAACCTCAAAAAGAGAAATATCCTTGAGATCTGAACAACGAGGTTTTTCAGAAAGGACACCTGAAATACGAACGTATAGATTCTGTTTATGAGCATCGCAAGCCTGTGAATAAAATTCAGGCCCAAAAAATGCTTTTGCTTTTGTCTGCTGCTCATCCACAAGAAGAATTAAAGTCGCTTCACCTTGCATATTTCCTTGCTCATTAGCCTCCCCATGCAATGTAAGGACTTTACCGACAAACAAATCTTGATTTACCTCTGTCGAGGGTTTTAATTTCTGCCCAATACGCACAATTGAAGGAAAATGGCGATCATGGATTTCTATCCTAGCTGGAATACTTTTATTGATGGGGATTTCAGAAGACCATTTCATTTCGAAGTCAAAGTTAATAGGGGTTTCATCTGGTTTCATTTCAGCCAAGCCAAGGCATAGATTTGCATTTAAAAGAAAGCCTGTTTGTTCTGCTAATAAATCCGAGTTTTCACTTAACTCGACCAGTTGGCTCAGCGATTCCATTAAATATTCCGTAACTTTCCTTGAAAAAGGACGCTCGGTATTTTCCGCATCATCTTCCAGTGGCAGTTGCACAGTTAAAATATAACTTCCTGGCTCAGAAGCCCCTGCGTAGCATTTTCTCATCCACTGCTCAGCAGCAGCTGCATACAGTCTCTTAAAATAAACCCTTGGATCAAGAATCGAACGAGCGGAAGCAAGCAAAACTTTGCGTACACCTTCTTCTATAATTCCTTTATCGAGATATGAAATACAACCATTTCCAATTCGATCTCCCCTGATTCTTATCCTCAAAACATCCCATTTTTGAAGAAGCATTTCCTCTATGATCTTTTTTTCAGTGCTATTTTCGCGTTTAGCTAACAATTGAACGGCCTCTAGAATTCTTTGGTGGTAGTCTGCATATGTCCGATCTCTTGGAAGGATGATTTCTTCTTCTTGATCGACGAATAATTTTCGCAAGACAGCAATATCAGGCTCTGATTCCATCAGTTTCCAGCCATGATTTCTTAGATAATCAATTAATGGCTCAGAAAAAAGCTCATTCTTAGCATGATACATAAGCTAGCTCCTCTCTATTTGCGGCAGCAACCATCAATTGCTGAATTGTTTCATCCATAAGTCTTTGTGATTGAGGCAGGTCAATGGTAACACTTGAGCGATTTTCGCATGCACTCATTCCCTTCAAACTCATCCAATAACCTTTACCATAGATTGATATCTTATCTAGGTCGAAACTAAACCAATCCTCTTTTACGGGCAGAAAAAGAACAATCAATATTTTCGGCACCATTGTGCGCTGTCGAAGATCATCATAATTCTTCTTGGGTATGCTAAATGCGACAGAATCTCCAGCGCATTCACATTCTGTTGCCTTTAGCTGTACATCGATTTTAGGCGAGCGAATAATACCCTTCGAACCTATAACCTTTGCTCTAGCACAAATAGTTGCTTGACTTCCTCCCCTCCATAAATGGAGGGGATTCCTACGGCGCTGGGTTAAAAATCTAACCGATTCGCTTCGGCGGGTTCCTGCTTCGTCGAGCGGCCTAAATGCACCATCTCTCCACAGGCTAACGAGCGAAGTCCTCGCTCTAAAATATTCATTGCTCCGACTACGTC
>DASUCX010000248.1:0-7992 GCA_036275855.1 Rhabdochlamydiaceae bacterium | reverse complement strand
TGCTCAGAAGCGCAATCTCTTTTCCTTTCCTCACCGTCTCTTGTTTTTTCGCTCCGGGAATTTTATCGGGATTTTCTAAGATAGCATCGAGCGTGCCGAATTGTTGAAGGAGAGCAGACGCTGTTTTAGGTCCGAATCCTTCAAGGCCTGGGATATTGTCCGAGGCATCGCCGACAATGGCGAGATAGTCGACCATTTGTTTTGGGGTAATGCCGTAGATCTCTTCGACTTTTTTCTTGTCGACGAGAAGGTTTTCTTTGTGAGGCTGTAGAAGGAAAATTTTATCATCGACTAATTGGCAGAGGTCTTTATCGCTGCTGCAGAGAAAGACTTCGATATTTTGTTTCTCTGCCCAGATGGCGATGCTGCCCATGGTATCATCGGCTTCGACGCCGGGCACTGAAAGAAAAGGGATCCCTGCAATTTCACACCAATAGTGGGCTTTTTCTAACTGAGGAAAGAGGTCTTCGGGCATGCCTGCACGGTGGCTTTTGTAATGTTCATAGATTTTCGTTCGCTTCAGTTTATTATCAGGACCATCGAAGACAGCAATGATGTAGTCGGGAGAAAAATCGGCAATCAATTTATAAATCGAGCGTACAAACCCAAAGAGTGCATTGGTGCTCTCTCCTTTGGGATTTGTCATGGGCCCTATTCCATAATACGATCGAAATAGGAAATTGACGGCATCAACGATGTAGAGCTGCTTCATGGTTAGTACCCCAACTTAGTTGGGGTACTAGTACAAATACAGCACTTTTCCATTCAGTTCCGGATTGTTAATCGGAGAAGAAAGCCCAAGGAATCTTAGCAATCGATACAGAGACATCGGTTGAGATAAGCTGCTCAGGAACGGGTGGTTAGGAATCAGCTGTACCACTTGATAATGGGCATGTTCGGGGATTTGGGCGGCAGCTGCGAGTGCTGACAAGCTTTTGCTATAGTCCATATCGCCATCGTCGATGTACCCAAGTTCCTGGGCCTCTTTTGCGATGAAGACATAGGCGCCATAGTCGTTGATGAGCTTTTCTTTGTCGAGTTTAGGGCGCGCTGTTGTCACAACGGTGAGGAAACGGTCGTACTCAGCAGCTATGATCGCTTTTAGGTCGGCATCTTCATCCGGGCCCCAGGGTCTAAACGGATTGAGGGCATCTTTGTCTTTACCTTGGGTCAGCGTGAGCGAGCTGACACCATATTTTTCCATCGCGCCAGAGAAGTTGAAGATAGGCCCAAGCCTGACTCCGACAGAGCCGACCACACTCGATGATGAGGCATAGATTTTATCTGCAACACACGCGATGTACATCCCGGCTGACGCGCACATCCCATCGACATACGCATAGATAGGGATGTTGTATTTGGTTTTATAGTGAGTAAGTGCGCGATAGATGGCAGCACAATCATCCGCAGTTCCGCCTGGAGTATTGATATATAGAAGAATGGCTTTGACACGGTCCCCACGTAAAAAGTCTTCGCGTGAATCGAGTAAGATGCTTTCAATTTTATCGCTCGTTAAATCGCCGGCGCCAATAATTCCCCGCAGATCGATGCGCAAAATAGCAGGAGAATTTCCGGAGAGCAGGGTTCGGTTTCCTTCGGCATCCGGCATAATCATTGGTTCAGATTTGGGGGGGAGGTATTGAGTTCCAGACACAAAAGCCAGTCCCATGACAATTAAACCGATTCCGATGGCAACCCCTAGAATGGTTGCCAAAGATGTACATAGAGCGCGAACAGCCCCGACAAAAATTGATTCGCGTGTGAAATTCATAGCGCTTCCTTTTTCATTTATCTTATGGTCTCTAGCGATTTTGAGCTAGTGCTTTGTCGAGAATTTATGTTATAATCTATAGCAAATTTAACTGAGAAATTGGATGGTTTCAAATTATTTTTGGTTAATCGAAACAGTCGCAGGGTTCTTAGGCCTTTACGGGATTCAGTATGGCATCAACAAACTGATTTCTTTGGCTGGAAAGAAGAGAGGCGAGGACTGGCGGCTTCGCAGTGTTAAAATCTTGAAACCCCCTGTCACGACGCTGCTTTGGGCGCTCTATGGTGTCTATTTAATTAAAGTTTTTGGGAAACATTTCGATTTCGGTTCACACGTCACGTCTGCGATGGAGTATTTGGGGGCTGTAAGAAAGACAGCCGTTATTCTGTGCTCTGTTTGGTTATTTTTCCGATGGAAAAACGAGATTGAACGTAACTTGATTGTTGATCATGGGAAGAAAGTCGATGTCGATACGGTCCGGATCGTCGGACGTCTCATTACACTCGCGATTGGACTTGTGACAACATTGGTGACCCTGCAGACTTTTGGGGTCAATATTGCTCCCTTGCTGGCCTTCGGGAGCATTGGAGCGGCGTCCATTGGCTTTGCCGGTAAAGACGTCATCGCCAACTTCTGCAGCGGCATTATCCTTCAGATGACCAGGCCGTTTGTCCGAGGCGATCAGATCCTACTTCCCGAAAAGCAAATTGAGGGGCACATTGAAGATATCGGCTGGTTCCGGACCTCGATCCGAGATGTCGAAAAGAGGGCCGTCTATCTTCCTAATAATTACTTCTCAACTATGGTTCTGGTCAATGTCACGCGGATGACCCATAAGAGAATCAAGCAGACGCTGAAGCTTCCTTTGACGTCGATTGAAAGGATTGCAGATGCGATCCCAAAGATCCGGGAAATGATCAGCCATACAGCAACGATCGATTCACACTACCCTATCCATGTGTTTTTAAAGACATTTGGAGACTATGCGTGCGAGGTGGAGATTGAGGCGTATTCGACGATGATCGATAACGAGGCGTTCAATCAATTGCAGCAGCAGATGCTCTTGAAAGTCCAAGCGATCTTGGTAGAAAAAGAGATTCCGTTTGCGCTTCCTACCATGCATCTCATGTCGTCGAAGCAGACTTTTTAAACTGAAAGAGTTCGATTAAGGCCAGCGTTGCAAAGACAACGAATGCGGCATAAAGATACCAGGAGATATTAAAGCCCCAGGTCAAGGCAATCAACACGACAAATTGCAGAGCTGTTGTGATTTTGCCCCAGCGGATGGCCCTGAACTCATAACTCGGCCATAGTCCTGAAAGGCTTAAGTAGAGTCCAAAGAGGCACAGGGCAAAATCCCGTGAGATCATCATCACTCCTTGTAAAGGAAGAAGCTTGCCCTCCGAAACCAAGACACCCAGGCAAAAGAAGACAAAGAATTTATCCATAGCAGGATCTAAAACAGCCCCAAAACGGGTCGTCGTATGCCATTTTCTAGCTAAATAGCCGTCGATATAATCGGTCAGCATAGCCAAAAGGATCGCGATGAGCCGGACAGTCGGACTCTGAAACAAAAATAGAAGAGCGAGCGGCGCCCTGAGAAGGGACAGACTGTTGGATAAATTAAACATCGAGTTTATAGATTCTCTATAGCTCTTTTTTTCCTTCGCTTATACCAAATCAAGCTAATTACCGTCACACTGAAAGCTAAAAAGATCACCAGATTGAGCATCTTTAGGTGGCCGAACAAAAGATGAAAATTTTGACCTAGCATATAGAAACAGTAAAATGATATCGAAGTCCAGGTAAAGCAGGCAAGCAGGTCCCATAACGCAAATTTCAGGAAAGAGACCCGGCTCATGCCGCTCGACATAAAAATACAATTTCTAACCCCAAAAGGAATGAACCTTCCCAGAAGAAGCGTCCAGAGGCCGTGCCTGCTGTAAAAACGCTGGATTTTTTCAAGCCTTTCCATCGGCATAAATTTAGCAAACCAGTGATGCTTGCAAAGCCATTTCCCTAGAAGCCGTCCAACCCAATAGGCGATCCATGCGGAGAAATAACAGCCGATGAAGACAGCAAGATACAGATGCCAGAGATGATGCGGGACTGTGGTCGCTGCAAGGAATCCTCCGACCACGATGAGGACATCTGCGCTGACCGGGATGTTGAAGCCTGCGAGTAATATTGCGCCAAAAATAAACCAGTGCGCGTGCTCGGCATGTCCAACGACCCATTCAATGAGTGATTCCATATATGAACCTTAATCTATCTTTGAATTTTGCACGATTGTATACTGCGACCGCTCCAAAAATGTGAATCTGCCAGCGTCGGGCAGCCAATGAATTTGAGACCCGCCTGCATCGCTCAACTTATTCAAGTTGAGCTGTTTCGGCATCGGCTCTGCCTGGCTCAAATTCAAGGCGCCTCCTTGGCATTTTTCACATTTTTGGAGCGGTCGCAGTATATTTCTCCCCACAGATGGCCTTCTCGTTGAGCCTTAAAAAGTTCCAAATCACTTTCTGCGGCTAATGATTTCCGATTTTACCTGTTCCGGTTAAAAAACTAAAAATAATAATTTTTTTAAAAATATAATTATGCAATCATATAATTATGATGGCGAATAATAAGGGTTGCTTGTTGTTTCGGGTTGTATTGGCAGTTGTTATTATAACTCTTTTAATAGCAGCGGCAGTAGTTAAAATTATCTATCCCAGCCCACTTCTGCACGGGTTCTTCTTCCTCATCAGCCTATTTGAGATTGCCCTGGCCATGGGTGTTGCGCTTTTCTGGAATCGGTGGAAAATGTGGGCGCTACTTGCCTTAGTCTTTGCAACTTGGGGTGGATATTCACTTTATGCAGCCGTTTTCGGGCTCCCTTGCCTCTGTTTAGGGGTTGCAGTTACTTTGCCGCACGGCACCTCCTTGATCGTCAATATCTTGCTGGCAACGCTTTCGTGGGTAGTGCTGAAGGATTTTAAGATCTCCAGAAAAAAAGGGATCAAGTTAGCGTTTCTATCAGCGCTTTTAATTGCGTTTGGTTTCGGTAGTGCATCTTTATTGTATTACATGCGGTTTTAATTAATTTATAAGTAAGAGGGAGTTATGAAACACAATTCTTCACTAGAGGCTAATATTTCTGCGGCCAAGTCGGCTGTCCAAGAAATGATGAAAAGCTGGAACCTTTGGAAAAATGCCCGAGACGAGCAATCCAAGCTTCAATGCATCGCTGCTTATGCAGCGGCCTTTACGAGCTGTAAAGTCTACATTGAGAATTACTTAAAGCGTCTTTATCCAAGCGAAAAGAAAATGCCGATGAAAGTTGCTCAAGATATCCGCAACATCGTCAATGACATGGACCGTATTGAGAAGGTTAACGACAAGATGCTACAAAAGGCGATTAAAGATATCGATCAGCTCAGCAAAGATGCAGCTTAGATGGTATTGATCAACACCCTCTTAAGTCGATAAAACGGCTTCTTCCTTTTCGGTTTTTTGCGGAGTTGCCGCCTGTTCGGTTGTCAATTGGTTGAACTGTTTTCCGAGGATTTTCACGGCAAAGATCCATCCAACGACTGCCGCAAGTAGTAAGAAGGCAACGATGTGGGTGCTGCCCACAATCGATCCGAAGATAATCAGCAGGATTTGATACATCAAGGATCCCCCCGATTTTCCTAATCTTGACCCCAGTCCATCGATCGCTAGTTTTCCCTTAATCTTCGATTCTTGGCTTAAAGGGATGTAAGCCAATTCTTTAGTTTGATCAACAAGACTATATTTAGTGCCCCTCAGAAGCGTATTTTGGAGCGAGCCCAGGAAGACGGCCATGATAATAGGGGAAGTTCCGATAGCAGCGGCGATTTCGATGAGGGTGGTTTTGGGGAGAAGCAGAGCTGCGAAGAATAGAGCGCCCGTGATTAAAGTCACAATCGGCGCAATCAGAGCGCTCTTGGTCCATCCTAGGGCCCGGATAACGTTACCTGAGACAAAGAGCGAGATGCCGGCAGCTAAGATCGCAATCCATTTAGTCACCCCTCCCATATAGGAGCTAAAGGCATCCGGTGTAGGGTAGAGTTGTTTGACTTGATCCTTCCAGACGACTTCGGCTAGATTGATTACAATGTTGAAGGTGACCACTAAGACTGCAATCCAAATTAAATATTTAGATTTAGTGAGATATTTAAAACTCTTGCGTAGGCCCATTTTGATTGGGGCTTCCCGGTGGGCTTTGAGGGTTTCTTCGGTATAGCCAAGGCCTTGGCGGTTCATCCACCAGTAGAGGGCCATGCTCACAAGGCTTGCTCCGACAATAATTAAATTCATAAAGGTGAAAGACTGGTCCCAGCTATTAGTCCCAAAAGGAAGCGCCGGATTGAAAATATGTGTTGTCAGATTCTGGACCAAGAGAGCAGCAACGACCCCCGAAAGGTTGGTCCCGACGCCAATGAGTCCATAGAACCGTTTTGCATCTTTAACCGAGGTGACGTCATTGGCAAATCCCCAGAAGAGCACGGTCATGATCATCGTGCTCCACATCTCTGCCATGACGTAGAAAGTTGTGAAAGTCCAATTGCGGATGATGGCCACCAGCCCGCTGCAGCCTTTAGGCAGGATGCTTTGAAGATAATTAGCAAAGGCTTCAGGGTGCAGCACGTCCCGGTTGGGGTACAAAAAAAAGATGAATACAACAAAATAAGCAATGTAGAACCAAATCATCGCATAGAAGACCGTTCTACGATTGAAGAAATTCGAAAGGCGGGTGAAGAGAAACATCATCAGGAATGCACTGGGCATGATCGCCCAGACTTTAATGTACGGAAGGGCTTCTGCTCCCGAGGAAGGAGCCGTCACAATGACACTGTCTTTGATGATTCTTAGAAGATAATAATTAAAGCAAACGAGGAAAGAAATGATGAGCATCGGAATGAATTTTTTGTGTTCTCCCCGATGTACAGGCCATAAAAAGGCACGTAACGTGCCAAATGCCTTGCTGCCCATGCGCCCCTTTGTTAATCGCCCCATATTCTATAGTGGAGGTAGCTAAAAGACAACCTAAAATTACAAGTTTTCAGCTACCCTCTAGTCATAAAAGTAATTTTTTTATTCTTCAAGAGGACACTTTCTTTTTGGACAAAATCTACAATTGACGAGACGCCCTAGGTTTCGTTGAAGTGTCGGATATTTTTAGATCGACGGAGACGAATTCTCTGTCAGTCTCGTACATCTTGATGTTATTGATGTGGTTATATTCCAGATCATAGGCAAAAAAAACAGGAGTTTCGGCAAAATAGGTATTGATTTTTTGAATTCCATTTTTAGACACGATCATCGCGTACCCTCCATGCCTGTAATACGTGCGCTGAAACGGGGCCCCTTTGATCAATTCTTGCGGTTTTTTAATGATCTTGGACATCTTCGAGCACGGCCGATCTTCCGGAGGCCGGTTTCCTAAATGTTTTGCTAATGTCCAATGGTCTAAAAATAAAATATCCCATTCAGGATCGGTTGATGAAAGTTTTTCTAGATAAGCGGAAACTTGCTTCATATCTCCCAAAAAATTCACGTCGTCTTCTAACACCATGATGCAATTAAAATTTCTTTTTTCGGCATCTTTCAGAACCGACAAGTGACTGAGAAGGCATCCGACTTGCCCTTTGGTTAAAAGAGCTTTGTAAGGTTTTTGGATTTCTTTGATATGGAGGCGAGCTAGCTCTTTCCATCCGTTAATGGCGGACATTCGATGGATCTGCAGCCCTTGGTCCAAACATTGCTTTTCCATATTCTCCCATTTATCTTTCCGAACATCGAGATTGATGCAGTAAATAGAGTCGATGCCTGTAATGCCTGTTGAAGCGGGGGTGATGTCAAGAGGCTTGAGAAGGCTTAGCAATGTCGTTTTTCTGGGCTTTTCCACTTGAGGATTGATGAGAAGCAGACAGGCGGCGCCTAAGATCGCAATCAGTGCAAGTCCGTACCGAATTTTCATAGGATCTCCTCAGAGACTGGTATTTTACAAATTGGGGAAATTCTAATGAAGGATCTTCTTTATACCCAAGGAACTTCAAAATTTGGTTTTTGACTGCGCTATACTGCGACCGCTCCAAAAATGTGAAAAATGCCAAGGAGGCGCCTTGAATTTGAGCCAGGCAGAGCCGATGCCGAAGCAGCTCAACTTGAATAAGTTGAGCGATGCAGGCGGGTCTCAAATTCATTGGCTGCCC
>DASUCX010000247.1:0-6738 GCA_036275855.1 Rhabdochlamydiaceae bacterium | reverse complement strand
TGACATTTCAGAATGATGCAGAAGTAGAAGCAGATATTTTGGTATTAGCAATTCCTTGCTCCGTTTACGAGACCATCAATTTTGAAGAAGGTATTATTCCTGATCGAAAACTAGAGGCCATTCGAAAGATACAGTATGGTGCAAACGCTAAAATTATGGTTCCGTTTGCAATCACTCCTGCCACAACAACAGGATTAGTGGGGGATGAGATTGTCAGCTTTTTCGATCAAGCTCAACAGATGCTCACTGTTTATTATACAGGAGCAACTAGCTTATTTTCTCCTCAAACAATTGCAAGTTCCTATCATCAAGCACGGCCAATGATTGAGCGGGGATTTGAAAATTGCTCATCTTTTATGTCCCCTATATACGCAAAAGATGAGGCTGATCTTTCCTATGATGGGCCTGTAGGATATAGTTGGCCTAATGATCCTTATGCTAAAGGCACTTATTCCTATATCGCAAGGGGTCAAGAGGACGTTCTTACCGCAACAATAGAGGAGAATGGCGAGGTGTTTAAAACCCTGTTCGCCCCGTTACATCAAAATCTTTATTTTGCCGGAGAACATGCGTCCATTTTACTCGATGTTCCTGGAACAATGGAAGCTGCATGCGAATCTGGAGAACGAATTGCAAGAGCCATTTTGAGTCGGTTACAAAATGTAACCAACTGAAAGATCGCTTTGCCGGCACCGGCAAAGCGATGGTCGATCATATCGTTGATATCACCGATATGATCTTTTTATGTTGGCTGTTTATACATGCTTCTTACGATCACAAGTTTATGTAAAGACGCCAAATAGCCCCACCCCACTCCTCTTCTGGTTTCAGAGAATCGTACTCAATAAAGCGCCGATACCAAACGCAAAGATAATTAGTCCTGCAATTCGATTGATCCAAGTCATCACCTTTTGGCTAACTTTTTTGTGGAATAAAGTAACACCGTTCAAAAAAATCTATGCAAAACTATGCAGCTTCACATTGATACGTCAGGCGAACAGCAGTTCTGACGATTCACGTGCTGGAGTCTCACCAACAACATCCGAAATGGGCTCTGTCTCAAAAGCTGGATTTACTGAGCTTTTGGATCGGCCCTTTATATTTGGGGCCGTCCGGAAGTGCGCTGCAAGCGCCGTTCGTAATTTCTTACTTATGCGACTCCAGAGTGACCATACATGCTTGTTTCGATTCCTTACAGGTAGAGACAAGGTGACATGGCCATCTTTCCCATCGGGTATTTCACTGAGGGTTGAAGGCACTTTTTCAGAAAAACGTAAATATCTGCGGCCTATGACCAAGGCCGCTGCTAAATGCGTGGATAATCCATACCGCTTTGCATAGGTGATACGTCCAATAACAGACGTATAAGCTGGGTTGACTTGCTGGATTAAGACTCCTAATTTTGATGCTCGGGATTTAAGATGGGTAATGATTGAGTTATAGGAAAAAGAAGAGAGCATTCGAGCGTAAGCTCGATGGCTTTCTCTAAGAGTGGCTTTTTTCTTTTGAAAGTCCAGTTCTTCAATAATTAGAGGTTTATTTTTGCTTTCTGCGAAAGCAACTGCCGCTGCGGCGGCCTGTCCTATGATTGCTTTTGCCTGATCGGAACTTTTCCCATAAGTGTTACAGGGAATAGATACTTTGGAGGTGGGATTGCCAAATCGATCGACTTCAACGAGGGCAAAGTGACCCGCGTTGATATCAAGTCCGATCACACCGCTATTTTGCTTGGAGGTGCAAGGAGCTGGTTGTACTTCAAAACAGGCAAAGATGCGCCATCCTTTTTCATCGCGTTTAAATCTCCAAGTAATGGCTTGGGTTGTTGCACTGTTTAATAGGGAGTAAAGTTCATCTTTACCGTATTTAAATGTCACGCTTGGAATAACGAGATATTTTCCGTATTTCGTCAAAGCGCTAGGGAGACGGATGCGAAGTTGTAGGGTTTGATCGGATTTCAGTGTTGCTGTGCATGTCTGATTACCGGCGGTTTCATCTTTCGACCCTAAGAAAAAGAGTTCGCTACTGCGGGCTTCTTGCCAGCTTTGAAGCCATTCTTCATGGGAGGTATATCCATTTTCTTCGAGGTTATACTGAGCATGAAAGAGTTTTTTGCTTCCAAAGCAGCAGCGGATGGTTCCATTTTTACGATCTCGGGTTACTGAGGATAGTTGATGCTTTAGACTGTCAAGCTTGCGTTTCTTTTGGTGAATGAGCTCTGCACCGGCTTTGATTTTGATGAGGTATTTTATTTTTTTCGAAAGAGCGGTGATTCTGTTTTTGGTATTTGAAATAATGTCTGGGAGAAGTTTTTTAATGGAGTTGATTTTGCCTTCGACAAGAACTCTAAGGGAGTTAAAATGTCTGGCTGTAATGTCGTAGGCAGCGAGATACTCATTTTTAAGCTCTCCGGGGCTTTTCCCTGAAGCGATGTCGGCAAATAGGCGGTGTTCAAGACGGGAAAGTAGATGTGCGCAAGCCGCCAAAACCTCTTCTGTTTGAGGTTCAAATGGAACCCTTGTTTCAAATGTTCGGATGTTTTCTTTTTTCATCTCGTAAATAGTAATTCAGGACCGAGTCAAAGTAAATATTTTTGTGTTAGCGTGGAGAGCTATACTTGAATGAGAGTGTCATATCTATGCAAAAATGCATAGATTTGACAAGATTTTAGTAGATTTTAGTGAGCTGCTGCAAACCCTCGCTTAGGAGAAGCCACCAGGCAGCAGATCCCAGGAATACTCCCAAGACCAATCCACCTGCCTGAAAATAGTCTCCATGAACACTAGAAAGCCCAAGACCTGCAAAAACAGCTAGAAAGGAGAGAATTGTCATAGGATTGGTAATCGTAAGGAAAAAAGTAGAAATGAAATCATTCAACAATGTTGTATGAGGGACATTTTTCGAGTCTGAGGCTGGTTTGGAAATAAATGTTTTCCACCCCAGGTAAAGCAAAAAACAACCACCGATAAGCCGAAACCAGAACTGGCCAGCCAGAAGAAAATTTGAAATGACGGTAAGCCCAAAAGCAGCGATAACGGCATATAAGGAATCTGCAAAAGCAGCCCCAAGGCCCGAGCAAAGCCCAGAAAATCTACCGAATTGCAAGGTTTTGCGAATACAAAGCACGCCTATCGGTCCAACAGGAGCTGCGATGGAAAATCCGAGAATTATACCTTTTAACAAAAAATCAAGACTCATTTAATCCCAGAGGTAAGCTTGTTCGCTTCAAAGGCGACGAGAGTAGCGAAATTTTCCCAACTCCGCAGCAATCGCATCATATGACTTTTCGTCATTATTGCAGATCTTCAGGAACATTGTCATTCAGGATTTTCGAGAGAGCTTTGTCGCTGTAATCCTGAATCCTTCTCATCGAGAAATAACTTTGGCGTGGTTTTTTTTAGACGTTTTTCAACTCTTTTGATGTGTTCAGCAGGTGGAATATTTTCAGGTGGCCTTCCACCAATTTTAGCGATGGCAGCCCGAACTTCTTTTCCAACTGCTTCGTGAGCCTCGATAGCGTCTCTTTGATTCTTGATACCTTCCCGTTTGAGCTTTTCGCGCGTTTGGGTCATCCGAAACTGATTAGCCGCCAACTCGGTTCTATCCATCCTATCCATGAGTTGTTCTTTGGGATCAATTCCTTTACGAGCTTTGATCGCATCAGATCCCAGCCCTCCGTAGAGCCCTTTGTACCCCGCATCATGGAAGATCCCAAACATCTTATTTTGGACGCCAGCATCGCGAGCTGCTCCAGAGAGGGCCTTAAAGTCTTGAGAAGTTTGTTTCCGTAACTCTAAGCGCTCGAGATCGGCAATGGCGGCATCAGTAAGTTCTTGGCGTCGAGTTTGAATCGCAAAGTACTTCTGAGCGTTAGCAATTTCTTGTTTTCTTGGATCTCCATTTTGTGCGATAAGATAGCACGCAAAACGCGAAAGATGGTAATCTTCAACGACTTGAGAAGATCCTTTGCCTCCAGGGATCGGTTTACCGGCTCCGGTAAAGTGATGGTTAGGGTCATTTCCAGACTGTTTGCATGACTCGATGGCCTTTTCTATCGCATTCTCAAAACGCTGCCATTTAGAGTATCCCAGAAGGGATTGGAGTTCTCTTGCGCTCCAATATTCAATTCCGTGCTGATTGACCTGCTTTAAATCTTCGAACGAGAGCTTGTTAGGGATCAGGCTATTATCATCGTCTTTTTCCATGGGCACCTTCGAGAAGGATTGAAATGCCTTAAAGCATATTGAGAAAAAAGATTTTAAACAACTTAGCTGTAAAACAAGGCTCATTTCCTAATTAAAAATATTTCTTGTCATTATGGTGTGAATAGTTTACCCCTCTAAATAAGGACATGGAACATTCAGAGCCGTCATTTTTTAAGTCGAAGATCTATTATATCGCCGCTGTTTTGGTTTTGATGCTGGTGGTGATTTTCTGGTGGTGGAGGGCATATTTGTACCCTTTCCAAACAACTGAGGATGCGAGTATCGCAGGTTTTGATCACACAATCAGTGCAGTGCAATCGGGGAAAATTCTGCAGATAGCTGTGAGCGAGGGAGATGCGGTTAAGAAAGGAGATCTTTTATTTGCGCTGGACGATACGATCATGTTGATTGAAAGAGAAAAAGCAGCCGCTGCGCTCGATCATGCCAATGACGAGGTCAAGCTGCAAAAAATCCGAGTCGATTTGGCAAAAGATGATTTAGATCGAGCAACGAAAGAGTTTGCCGGCGGCGTTATTTCGCAAGAAGCCTTCACACATGTCGAAAAGACATACCAGATGATGCAAGCGCAGTTGCAATCGATCAATTCGCTCGCAGATGTCCAAGAGGCAACCCTTAAAGAGGTCGAAACCCAGATCCAATATTCTCAGGTGACTGCACCTATCGATGGGGTCATTGCAATGAGGTGGCACGATCCGGGCGATGTTATCCGCGCGGGCCAAACAGTGCTCTCGTTGATGGATCTATCGAATATTTGGATCACAGCCAATATTGAAGAAACAAAGGTTGCCGCGATTCGGGTGGGGGCCCCTGTCACCATTACTGTCGATGCTTATCCAGGGCAAAGGTTTGAGGGCAATGTACAGGTCGTTGGAGCTGCAGCAGCTTCTCAATTTGCTTTGATTCCGCCGAATAATGCATCGGGCAACTTCACCAAAGTGACGCAGCGTATTCCGTTAAAAATTTCCATCAAGACAATGGAGAATGCACAAGGGCTCTATCTGAGACCCGGAATGTCTGTCTCCATCAAAATCCGCACGAGGTAAAGATGCTCGAGAAGCAAGAAGGGCTTCTTCGGCGGAGAGCCATCCACCTCTTTCCTGTTCTTGCGGGTCATCACCCAGTCTATCCTTGGTTTGTGCTGCTGACGGTGATGATGAGCACATTCATGGTTGTTCTGGATGGAACGATTGTTAACGTCGCCATTCCCACCATTATGGCAGCATTTGGCCAGACAATTAACCAGGTTGTCTGGGTTTCGACTGCCTATCTGATTGCGCTTTCGGTGTTGCTGGCGATTTCTGCCTGGCTTTCAGAACATTTTGGGTCTAAAAAGGTCTATCTGATCGGATTAATTATTTTCGTTTTTGGTTCGTATTTTTGCGCCGTTGCGTGGAATCTCAATACGTTGATTTTTTTCCGTGTGATCCAAGGGATCGGCGGAGGAATCTTAACCCCCGTTGGAATGATTTTGTTTACCAATGAATTCAAAAAAGAAAACCGAACGGTTGCTTTGGGTTTTTATTCGATATCGATCGCTGCGGCGATCTCACTGGGACCTAGTGTTGGGGGATATTTGATCCAAGCGATCAACTGGAAATGGATTTTCTTGATCAATTTGCCATTTGGAGCCGTGACGCTGTTGATGGGCTGGGTGGTTTTAAGACGGACATTTAGAAAAATTATCCATTCTTTTGATCTTTGGGGACTCGTGACACTGATTGTTTTCTTAGTCGCCCTATTTGTTGGCATTTCCAGTGGAAATGCCCCCTGGAATGCCGAGGGTTGGTCGTCGAAGTTTACGATCATCTGCTTTGCAATTTCGCTGGTGAATCTCCTTTTCTTTTTGCACATCGAACTCTCGATCGTCAATCCGATCATCGACTTAAGAATTTTTAAAAACCGAAACTTTCTGATGGGGAATATTGTTCTTTTTATTTTTTCATTTACTCTGTTTGGATCGAGCTTTTTGCTACCGCTTTACATGCAGAACGGACTTGGTTTTTCTCAGCTTAAAACAGGGGTTGTGCTGCTTCCCATTGGACTGGCCCAAGGATTTTTCGGAGGGGTTTCCGGCTGGCTTTCTCGGAAAGTTTCACCGATGTTTTTGGTTTTAGGGAGCCTTGTTCTACTTGCGCTCACGTACCATGTAAATGCCCGCTTTACATTGTATACCTCAGAAACGGCCATGATCCAGCTTTTCATTGTTCGAGGCATCGCGATGGGAATGCTCTTTGCTCCACTAGTGGCGCTGACCTTGTCAACCATTCCTGAATCGCAACTTTCACAAGCGACAGGTCTTTTCACTGTACAAAGGCAGATTGGAGCTGCGCTCGGCGTTGCGCTGTTTGAAACGACATTTAACTTCCGGGAAGTTTATCAAGCATCAGCAATCGGGGCCGTTGTGGATAATTCGAGCCCGTATTTTGAACGGATCCAAGAGCTTTTAGAAGCGACCGGAATCCAACAATATGGAAAAACCATGTTTGAAGCAGCGATCCAGGCGCAACATATTCTG
>DASUCX010000246.1:0-5177 GCA_036275855.1 Rhabdochlamydiaceae bacterium | reverse complement strand
AAAGCCCCGGGGATTCGACTATCGACAAAGGGGGTAGTATTAATCCAATACAACCCCCTTTGTCGATAGCGGATCCGCGGGAGCTTTCACATCAGCCCGGGCGGCAAAATCTTTTGAATACTCTCCCTAAGCTCTATTTTTATAGCGAAACGAATTTCGAGCAGATCCAATCCCACATCGAAAAGCTCAAACCGCAGGTCCTCATCATTGACTCCGTCCAAATCCTCTACAAGAGTGAAATTCCCTCTGCTCCCGGCTCCGTCACCCAAGTCAGAGAACTGGCGACCTCATTCATGCATCTGGCAAAGAAAATGAGCATTTCAACGTTTCTCATCGGCCATGTCACCAAATCGGGAGAGATTGCAGGCCCTCGTGTGTTAGAGCACATCGTCGATACCGTTTTGGAATTTGAAGGCGACCGCCAGCATGGTTATCGCATTTTGCGGGCAGTGAAAAATCGTTTCGGCCCGACCGATGATATTGTTCTTTTTCAAATGCAAAATGAGGGGCTCAAAGAAATTGAAAACCCTTCGCAAGCCTTCTTGGAAGAACGCGTCCGAGAATCAGTTGGCTCTGTCATTGTGCCGACTGTCGAGGGAAGTCGTCCGTTGCTCGTTGAAATCCAAGCGCTCGTTGCCGCAACGGCTTTTGTGACACCTGCTCGTCGCTCGACCGGCATCGATCCGAACCGTCTTGCACTTTTACTGGCGGTTTTAGAGAAACGAATGGGATACACGCTTTACCGTAACGATGTCTATGTCGCAGTGACCGGCGGGATCAAAATCTTAGAGCCCGCCATTGATCTCGGCATTCTGATAGCCATTGCCTCGTCTTTTGCCAACCGATCGATTGATTCCGACACGGCTGTGATGGGAGAAGTGGGCCTTGGCGGAGAAGTTCGTAGCATCGGTCGTGTGGAACTCCGTCTAAAAGAAGCCATTCATATGGGATTTACGCGGTGTGTTCTTCCAAAAAGAAATCTCAAGGGTCTTTCAATTAAAGGGGTTACCTTGATCGGAGTCGAGAGAGTTGAAGATGCCATCCGCGAACTTCTCTAAAATCACCGTGGGCGCTCGCGGCTCGATACTTTCAGAGGCACAAGTTTGGGAAGTCCATCGTGAACTGTTGAATCATCATCCGCAGATCCAATTTCAGCCGACATGGATTGAGACAACGGGGGATAAAGACAAAAAAACTTCACTTCGCACTCTTGATAAGACCGATTTTTTTACCCGTGAAGTCGATCAATTGCAATTGCAAGGCCATTTCCGGATCTCGATCCATTCTGCCAAAGACCTCCCCGAGCCGCTAGCTCCCAATCTTAAAATCGTTGCACTGACCCGAGGCGTTGATCCATCTGATGTCCTGGTCTATAACCATGAGCTCCCTCAGAATGCCCTCATCGCAACCTCTTCGCTTCGGCGGCAGCAGAATCTTCGAGAGTGGAAAAAGGGATTTCGTTTTGCGGATATTCGTGGAACAATTCAAGAGAGACTTGCGATCTTGGATAGTGGACAAATCGATGGAGTTGTGATGGCAAAAGCTGCGCTCATCCGTTTAGGGCTGATGCACCGGCGCTGCATGCCGATTCCTGGCGAAACAGCGCCGCTGCAAGGCCGACTCGCGGTGCTTGCTCTTGAAACTGACCATGAGATGCAGCAACTTTTCAGATGCATTCATCATGAGAGTTGATTATATCTAAGAAATGCGACTCTACCTTGGAACAGATCCAGAAAACTGCGACCTAAAAGATCTTATCCATTATCCGATCATTAAAACGGTCCCGTTGGAAATTCCTTCTCACATCCGAGAAGATTTTGCCGATTACACGCATATTCTTTTTACCAGTAAAAATGCTGTGCAGATTCTTTTGACTCAGTTTCATTCAGAGAAGTTCAAGAACAAACGACTGATTGCGATTGGAAAAAGCACCGCTGCGAAGCTTGCTCAAGAAGGAGTTGCATCCCATCTCGTTTCCCAAAACGAGTCACAAGAAGGGGTGATTGAGCTTCTGAAACACCAAGATCTCCATGATGCCTACGTTTTTTATCCCAGGTCATCGCTGGCACGAAAAAAACTCGAGCACTACCTGAGCAGCAGGGCAGTTCGGCATCAGATCTGTGACCTCTATGAGACGGTTTTTCAAAAGCCGGAACCTTTTCCTGATTTTGCATCTATCGATGAGATCATTTTCACAAGTCCTTCCACAGTAAAGGGCTTCGTTGCTGCCTTTGGAACTATTCCTCACGATAAAAAACTGACTTGCATTGGTCCGATTACTGAAGACGAACTCAAAAAATCTCTTAAACATATCGAGAAGTGTACTTGTCAATCAACACCCTAATCATTGTCTGATAGTTTGTATGATATTTTGCAGCTTCATTTTTAAAAAAATCTATACTTGACTTCGTTAAAGATATAGTAATTTTCTTTGTTTCTTCTTTTAAAACTAAATCTTTTGGTTTGGGCAAAAAATCATCCACGATTTTAATTTTGCCAATAGGCTCGTTTGTATATTTAGCTTTGCGCTTTTTCATAAATTTTCCTCCCTTTTCTCCAGTAACCTGCACCAAAAATACGAATAGCTTGACCTTTGTAAACAAAACGTACGGTCATAACCATACCATGCACCATGCCAAAACAATAGTAGCGTTTCTCATGGCTTGAATGCTCAATATCTTCAGCGATAATCCGTCTTGGATCCAAAAACGCCTGTTGAGCGGTAAAAAATGAAATCCCATGTTTTACCATGTTGACCTCATTTTTTCTATGATCCCACTCAAAACTCACTTTTTCCATATGGGAAATCGTACATAAAACCCATATTTATAGCCATATATTTATACATACAAATTTTCAGAATTATTGACCAGAATTGAGTAACATTGAGTTCAGTTTTGAATTGAATTAATCGATTTTGTATCATCAGTTTCTAAAAGGGAGCTTGCCATGACCAAATACGAATTACCCAAAATGCCTTACGATTTCAGTGCTTTAGAGCCGGTGATCTCAGGGCAGATCATGGAGTTGCACTACACCAAGCACCACCAAGCCTATGTCAATAACCTCAACGCAGCTTTAGAAAAATATCAAGCTGCCGAGCAGAAAAAAGAGATCGCCGAGATGATCGCGCTGGAAGCTGCGATCAGGTTCAATGGTGGAGGACATGTCAACCACTCGATTTTTTGGACAAATCTAGCACCTGTCGGTAAGGGTGGGGGGGAGCCACCCAAAGGAGAGCTTGCAGCAACCATTAACAAAAATTTTGGATCGCTCGAAAATCTCATTGAAAAACTCAGTACTAAAGCCGTGGCTATTCAAGGCTCTGGGTGGGGTTGGCTAGGTTATGATAAATCCAAATCAGAACTTGTCATTGCGGTCTGCGCTAATCAGGACCCTTTGAGCATCCAAGGATTTGTTCCCTTGCTGGGCATCGATGTCTGGGAGCATGCCTACTACCTTCAGTATAAGAATGTCCGTGCAGACTATGTTAAAAATATTTGGAAAGTGGTTAATTGGGGGAATGTAGAAGAAAGGTTTTTAAAAGCCCGTTAAAATGGGTATTCTGATATAATTATAAAGATTTCTTAGTATAGGGACATATGAAGCTTTTTGCACGAAGTAAACCTAAAATCAGCGTCCAAAGCACGAAAAAAGACGGCTATAGCGGCTGGGTCAAATGTACAGAGTGCAATGAAATGGTCCATGCCAATGATTTGCAGGAAAACAAACACTGCTGTCCTAAATGTGATCACCACTATCGGCTAACCGGTCTCCAACGGATCCAGCTTCTTGCCGATAAAGATTCCTTTATCGAAATGTACACCCAGTTTAAACCCTCCGATCCGTTAGAATTTGTCGATACCGAAGCGTATAAAGATCGGATCAAAAAAGCAGAAAAATCGACGGGACGCGATGAAGCGGCCATCGTCGGCAGCTGCGAAATCAACACGATCACTGTCGCGCTTTGCGTTTTAGATTTTAGCTTCATGGCCGGCTCAATGGGGTCTGTGGTGGGTGAAAGACTCACCTCCATGATCGAATATGCCATTGAACATTCTCTGCCGGTTGTGATTGTTTCAGCATCCGGCGGCGCTCGCATGCAAGAATCGATCCTATCCCTGATGCAAATGGCCAAGACATCGGCAGCCCTTGCTAAGTTGAGTGAAAAGAAGCTTCCTTATCTCTCTATTCTGACGAATCCAACCACCGGCGGTGTCACGGCTTCGTTTGCTTCGCTGGGAGACATCATTATCGCAGAACCCGATGCCCTGATCGGTTTTGCAGGCCCGCGCGTTGTGGAACAGACCATCGGTCAAAAACTTCCTCCCAAAGCCCAAAAATCGGAATTCTTAGTCGAAAAAGGGATGGTCGACTGCATCGTCCGTCGCCATGATCTCAAAGATAAATTGAGCGCATTAATCGGATTCCTCATCGAAAATAAGAGACATTTTGCAGTCGACCGTTCGATCGATGCGAAATCACTTAGCAAGCTGCCGCAGAAATTAAAACAACTTCTGGCCCTTTCCGAACAAGAACTCGTTTCCGAAACAATTCCTTAGTGTGTCGGGTGTAATACCACTGTATAAGTATAGTTGCGCTATATTTTCACCGATTGTAAAATTGATGCAAAAAGGAGGTGGAAAGATGGCGGGTTCAGTCAAAGTTCAAGAAGAACGTATGCAAGCATTAGAGGCTGAAGTTGCGGCTTTAATGGAAAGAAACAAACGGGTTGATCAGAACAAAGCTTGGGAAATAGGTAATGTGCGAAAAGCGGTTCTTTTCGGTACAACCTACGTAGCGATGGTAGGACTCTTTGCATTTGCAGACTATATTGAATATGCTGCTGCAGGTAAACCCATGGCTGCTTATCGGCCTTTTGTTCTCTCTATGGTGCCAACATGTGCCTTTTTTATTAGTACACTTGCACTGAATTGTATTAGAACCAACTGTTGTTCTTAATGCAAGCAGTAGTCGCTACCAAATGTTTATTGTTAGACGCCCTCTTAGTTTGATATACCTATCTTCAACAAGTATAAGTCATGTCAAAAAAGATTCCGGTTCCCACGATTGTTGCAGAAAGCGCTCATTTACCCCTTTATGCTTCAGTTCAAGCTGCTGGCGCAGACGTTCGCGCTTATCTGACCCAAGATCTGATTTCACAACCTGGCCAAAGC
>DASUCX010000245.1:0-2794 GCA_036275855.1 Rhabdochlamydiaceae bacterium | reverse complement strand
TGGCACCCCTAAGGTCGTGTAAGGTGTTACGCCTGTCATAACAAAGCCAAAAACGATGTAGACCAGTGTACAGATCACTAACGAACCGATCATACCGACGGGCATGTCTCGTTGGGGGTTTTTGGCTTCTTGGGCTAGCGTTGCAACAGCATCGAACCCTAGGAACGCAAAAAACACAATCCCTGAACCACGGAGAACGCCGCTCCAACCGAACTCGCCGAAGATGCCGGTATTGGCTGGAACAAATGGGGTGAGGTTATCGGCATTGATATAAGCAATTCCAAAGCCGATGAACAGAATGATCACACCGAGCTTCATGATCACGAGGAGATCGTTCAAGAAGGCCGCTGTTTGGATCCCCCGGCTGATGAGCCAGGCTAAGAGGCCAATGATGGCCATTGCGGGGAGATTGAAGTATGCTCCTGTTGAACTCCATCCCGTTTCGGCAGAATACGCAAAGGGGGCTTTGGCAAAGACCGCTGCAACGGGAACGCCGAGATCTGTCAGCAAACTATTGAGATACCCCGACCAGCCGGCGGCAACCGTACAGAATGAAAATAAATATTCGACCGTCAGGGCTGTTCCCATGATCCAGGCAAAGAATTCTCCAATCGCCACGAAAGCGTAGGTATAAGCAGATCCGGCGATCGGGATCAAAGAGGCAAATTCGGCATAGCAAAGGGCTGCAAATGTACAGATGATGGCGGCAATAATAAACGAGAAGATGACAGCAGGTCCCGAGTAATGAGCGGCGACATCCCCCGTAATAATGAATAGTCCAGCTCCGATGATAGCGCCGATTCCCATAGCGATCAGGTTCCAAGGACCGAGAGTCCTTTTTAAACCGTGTTTGTTATCAGCGGCTTCTTTGATAAGAGCACCGATTGATTTTTTTACGAACAGTCCTTTTTTCATCCTATTGACAGCGCAAAAAACCCGTCCTTAAGGGTTGGGAGTAAGCGCTGCTCCTATTTTTGGTTGGTTCGAACATAGAATAGATGTCCCTATGAAACGAACGAGTGCTTGTGCTATTCTAAACTCCGGCAAAATTACCTACAACTAGGTTCACGTTTGATGACGAATTTTAGCTTCCCATTCCTTGATGTAGGCCAAGAGTGCATCCGTGCTTGGCTTAGTCGCGAGGAATTTGAGAGATTCAGGCTGGCTTGTAAGGTGAGCCAACTTGGAGAGAAGATGCAGATGGGTCTTGTCTGATGACGAGAATAAGAAAAAAAGGGTGTGGACAGGCTGCCCATCTAAAGCATCGTAGTCGATAGGTTTTTCTGGGAATACGGTGATGATTGCATCAGAACCCGGATGTCCTAACACAGTATCGCGGGGATGTGGAACAGCGATCCCGGAATTCAACGCGGTCGACATGAGCGCTTCCCGATCTAAAAGAAGCTCAGACATTAGATCGGCATCCAAACCTAAACGGGGCGCTGCTTTTTGCATCACCGTTTTGATGAGCTGGGTTTTGTTTTTAGCAGGGATATCCCCAAGCACCCCCCCTTTATGCATCGCTCGGTAAAGACTAAATTGCTGCGTGCCACCGCGTCCTGCGTGCGGCTCTTCTTCCACGGCGGGATAAATCTGCTTTTCTTCAAACGGAGAAAACCCGTCTTTTCCCAGATTGAGCTTGCACTTCATCATCCAATCTTCGATCTCGCCCCGGCTAAAACGGTATTGATGATTGAGCTGATAGGCAGGAATTTTCCCATCTTTTAACCAGCGGCGGATTGTAGTTTCTGAGACGTTGAGCAGCTCGGCGACATCTTTAATTTTCAAATCCATAGATTAACATCCTTTGAATAGATCAATAACTTGTTTTGCCGATGTCGCTTTTAACAGCGCTTTACGGCGTTCTGATTCTTTAATAGCCATCGTTAATCTAGACAAAATTTTTAAATATTCCGTTTGTCTATTATCAGGCCCGCCAATCATAAAAATCAAATGAACTTGTGATCCATCGAGAGAATTCCACTCGATGCCACGGCCTCCTTGGATGCCGATCGCAATAAAAAACTCTTCATATCCCCCTAGTTTTGCATGAGGAATCGCCACTCCTAAACCGATCCCCGTCGAGACGATTTTCTCTCGGTCTAGGATCGCTTTGTGAAAGGCTGCTTTATCTTTGAGCTTATGGGCCACGTCGAGCGCCTCGATTAAAGAGTTGATGGCGTCTGCTTGTGTCTGAACATCTAAAAAAACCACTAATCTATCATCTAAATATTCAGTCAGGGACATCTGTCCGTCCTTTTTGAAAAATTGACGCAGGAATCGAAGAAGCTTTTTAGGATCGAAAAGTCCTTTAAATCCCCTTTTTCGACCATTGAAGCTCCAGCTTCCTTGGACCACAGTCATGGTTATTCCTTTTGAGGCATCTTTTGGTCTTTTCGCAAGTCTATCCAAAACTAGCCATTTTTGACATCTAAGATTTTCTTATAGAACACCGGTATGGCCAAATCCGCCCTCGCCTCTCATCGTGGCAGTCAATGTTTCTTCTGGGAAAAACTCTGCTCGATAGACCGGTGCGATGACAATTTGGGCAATCCGCATACCCGCGGTGACGACGAACGGCTGCTGACTGTGATTGATGAGAATAACACCAAGCTCTCCTCGATAATCGGAGTCGATGGTACCAGGAGAGTTGAGGACGGTGATTCCGTTTTTGAAGGCAAGGCCGCTCCGGGGTCGAACTTGGATTTCAAAACCTTCTGGGATAGCGAATTTAAGCCCTGTGGGGATCAAAGCGCTTTGGCCAGGTTGTAAAATCAGATCTTGGGTCAGATGA
>DASUCX010000244.1:0-17085 GCA_036275855.1 Rhabdochlamydiaceae bacterium | reverse complement strand
AGAACCGCGCGGTGGATTTCAGAGACTGCTTTGTCTTCTAGATTGAAGTCTTGAGAGACGCTCAGTGTGAGGGTGGACTCTGGAGAAAGCTCAGCTTTGGCAAATTCGGAGGCAATGATGAGGTTCCCTTCAGATTTTTCTTTCAGCCCAGCGATTTTGCGGGCAAACGCTTGACCAGTAGCCTCATCGGCAGCGCGGATAGTTACAAACTGATATTTCCATTCTTCTTTCGCAGGGTTTTCTCGAGTAAATTTCTGATACGCGTTTTTGATGTCTTCAGATCTGACTTTTTGCAGCACTTTTGAGATGACGCGGAGCCATTGAATCCGTTGGACAATCATATCTTTATAAACCATATCGCGCGCTTCATCGTAGGTGATCCCGAGTTGATCTAAAGTACCCATGACATTAGGCCCAAAACGGGTTTGGACCTCTTCTCGGACTTCGCCATCGGAGACTTTGACTTCGCGGGTTTCTGCATCGGTGACCATGAGTTCGTGGTCGATCATCTGCTGGAGGGTAGGAAACCATTGTGAAGAGTAAAATTGAAACCGGGCCGTTTTTGAATTCATATATTGCGGGTAATAACGGCTTAAATAGACATCCATCTCTTTCATCACATCAAGAACCGAGATGTCTTTCTCATTGAGTTTGGTCAAAATGCGATTGTTGACAACGATCTCATGCACTTGCTCCATTTGCGGCACAGGAGGGTTTTGCGCCGCAAGAGTTCCTAGCAATAGGGCCGAAATGAGGATGGTTTTAATCATAGGCTATAATCTTAGCATATTGAAGAATTTTTTGTTCCCGTTTTTGGGCGATCTGGGGTGCAACTCATTAAAAAAGATATTTTAAACTTCAGAATTACGGAGGATAGGATGCAGGTAAAAAAGGTAAAAAATCACCTTGTTCTCTAAAAAGAACGGGCCTGATCGCGACGGTTCTGCGGATTAGGCCTAGAAACTGGTGGTTATATCTCTTCTTAGACTGCTTAAATGGTCGCACATCCAATTGCAGGCCCACATAGTCAGAGAAACAAGTGCTGCTGGTAGTACAACAAAACCTACAGCCACTGGATGAACAAATTTAAATACAGCAGCGCCTAAGATAAATATGTTAACCAATTGTACAACAACTTCCAACGCCATATTAACGCCACAACCTATCCGGTGGTAAAAGTGGTTGCTTTCTGTCCGAGGGACAAAGTGTGTGTAAAGGCAGAGAAGGCCATGCGCCGCGGCCACGCTTATTTTCTGAATGATAGCTCCAGGGTGGCCGGGGTGGATGATATAGAGGGATAGAGCCATTTGCCCTATTTTTGATGCAGCCATTAGGGATGTTTTGATGAGCTTTTGTTGATCGGATAATTTTTTAGAACAACAGTTTTTTGGATATGCATGACCAATGTTCTGTAATATCGTTAGGGCAATAGGCATCAACCCAACACCTAGGCTGACACGCGTCACGCAGGATGCCAAAATGGACTGAGCACTTCTCCACACTACAGTTTGTGCCATATATATCTTATTCCTTATCCTTTGAGGGGAAAATATTAAACTTTTATCGGGAATAAATCAATAGTCGATAATTAAGCATATTCTATAGAAATAAAAAAAATTCTAAACGAATTTTTGTACGTTATTTACATGTGTATAAATTTTTTGAAGCAGCTCTTGCAGATCGATTTCTTCAGAAGAGTCGATTTTTTAAAGAGATGGCAAAAAATCCATCCATCCCGCCTTCAATAGGCAGTGTTTGGAAGGTTTCCACGACTTCCAGTCCAAAGTTGTTTCGAAAATAATCGGCTTGGTTTTCGTTTTCTTGCGGCAGGATGCTGCAGGTCATATAGACGATGGTCCCGTGAGGATGGAGGTAAGAGAGGGCCTCTTGGAAGATCTCCCTTTGTTCCAGAATGAGATTTTCCAAACGGGTTGCATCAAATTTCCACTTGAGGTCGGGATTGCGACGGAAGGTTCCCGTTCCGGTGCATGGAACATCAACGACAACCCAGTCCATTTTATTTTTCTGAGCAGGAGAAAGTGTAAATTGAACATTTTGGACTCCTGCCCTGTTTAAACGTTTGCGGGCCTCTTGAAGGGGTCGAGGCCGAATATCATGCAGATAAATCTGACCTGTATTTTCCAATCGATGCGCAAAGGCGAGCGTTTTTCCTCCAGCGCCAGCGCAAAAATCGAGGACATGCTGTTTGGGTTTGGCTTTGACAAGCTCTGCAGCCATCTGGCTGGCCTCATCTTGGATTTCAAAGAGCCCTTCAAGATATTCAGGCTGGGTAAAAAAATTGATCTTTTCAAGGAAATGGATGCCATGGGACGACTGCGGACAAGGAGCAACTTTAAAAGTCCCGGCCCACTTTGCCAATAGAGCATCACGAGATGTTTTTAATGGATTGACCCGGGTTGTCAGCGGAGCCCGGACGTTGCTGATCAAACTCACCTCGTGAGTTTTTTCTTTGCCATAAGCTGCGACAAGCAAGTCGTAAAGATCTTGAGGCATTCCATAACGGACATGCAAAGGAATGGACTCATCTTGGACATAGGCAAGCGGATCCAAAGGAGAAGGATCTATTTTCAGATGTTGATAAAGGTTTTTCCACCGGATGTAATGGTAGAGTGTATCGCTGATAAAGAGACGATCTTTCGAGCCCAGAGCTTTGTGGAGCCGGAAATACCGGCTGAGCAGCGCATCCAAAGGAATCTTTTGCGATTCCAGGCTTTCCAAAACTGCTGAAAGATGATATTCTCTAAATTTCATAATATGCTGGTATTATACCTTGTAAGACGGTGAGGGGGGAAGATGAAAAAAGTTTTTTTTATGCTCGGAAGGATCTGTTTAAGCCTGCTTTTCATCTGCCTGGTCGCGCATCAAATTTTAAATTGGGACCAGATGCAGCAAGCATTCGATAAAAGCGTATCGGATTGGATTGTCCACCCGGGGATTCCAGACAAAGTTCAAAAAATTTTTAATCTCTTGCTCTCCTACTCATCGTTAGTCATGGTTTTGTCCGCTATTTTTGCCGGAGTGGGTGGATTGTTAGTTCTTTTAGGCATCAAAGTCCGTTTAGGGACTGTGTTACTCATCCTTTTCTTGATCCCCTCAACCATCGTGATGCATGCCTTTTGGCTGTTTGATGGCTCAATGAGAGAAGAGCAAATGATGCTGCTTCTCAAAAATGTCAGTATTTTGGGAGGTCTGTTAATTTTAGCTTCATCGGACGGGACAAAAGCGTGAAATTTGTTCTCAGCTGGCTCATCGTTGCTTTTGGGCAGCCCTCCTGGAGTCCTTGGCTATCCCCCCTTGCTGCCTGCATCGGCTATGCTTTATTTTGGAAAGAGGCAGCGAGCATCCCGTTTTCTAAAAAACGATTTTGGACAGCTTGTCTGTGGTTTTCTGCTGTTCAGCTTGTCCAGCTTTCTTGGATGACCAGCACCGATTTTCAAGGCTTTTATATTCTCTTTGTTTATGTGGCTGTTGCCCTATGGCTGGGGCTTCAATTTGGAGTTGTAACCCTGTTTATCGATAAAATTCCGATGGCTGCAACCGCTGCTTTATGGACTTTGCTTGAATGGAGCCGCCTTTTCGTTCTGTGCGGTTTTTCTTGGAATCCAGTCGGGTTAACTCTTTCTGCCTTTACCCTGCCGATGCAGACAGCGTCGATCTTTGGAGTCTTGGGTCTCTCTTTTTTAGTCATCCTCACCAACCTAGCATTTTGGAAAAAAAAATATACAGCTGGAATCGCCCTTGCCGTCTTTCCGTATCTATTTGGTTCGGTTCATACCGTGTTTCATCAATCCAGAGTTGATGAAAGTCAAACGATGACAGTTGGACTCGTGCAAACAGGACTCTTACCCTCTCAGAAAATTCCCATCGAAGGCCGCTTCAAAGAATTTATTCCTCCTACCAAGCAATGGCATCGAATTGTAAACCTGCTAAAGGCCTGCGATCAACCGCTCGATTTAGTGGTTCTCCCAGAATTTGCCGTCCCAAATGCGGGCAACTATCCTCCGTCTGCCTTCCATGAAGTTTTTGGCAAACAAGCCTTGAACATCGAGGAAACCGCCCAAGTCTCTAATCAATTTTGGGTCCAGGCGATTGGTCAAATTTTTAAGACCGATGTGATTGCCGGGCTCGAAGCAGAAGAAGGTGGGCTTCATTTCACTTCGGCTCTCTATTGCAACCATCAAGAGCCCCACTTTCAACGGTATGACAAACAAATTCTTGTTCCGCTGGCGGAATATGTCCCTTTTGAATGGGTCAAAACCCTCACCAGCGCCTACGGGATCACCGAATTTTTTACCCATGGGAAAGAAGCGAAAGTCTTTCCAGCCAAGGTCCCGCTTTCTGTCTCGATCTGTTATGAGGAGACATTTTCCCATCTCATGCGCCAGAGTCGGCAAAAAGGGGCTTCGATGTTTGTTAATTTAACCAACGACAACTGGTACCCCAATTCCAAGCTGCCTCAGCAACATTTTGATCACGCCCGTCTTCGCGCGGTCGAAAATGGCGTTCCGATGGTCCGTGCTTGCAATACCGGAGTGACAGCCGCTGTCGATAGCTTAGGCAGAATCATCGGCCAGATCACCGAAGAAACTCGCGCTAGCGTCCTTATTGCAAAAGTTCCTCTTTATCATTATTCTACGCTTTATAGTTTGTGGGGTGATTGGGGGATTATTTCACTTTCAGTGCTTTTTATTTTGATTTGTTTTTATACCCAAGGAATTTCAAAATTTGGTTTTTGACTGCGCTAGCATCCCCACCTTTGCAGCCGCGTCCATCGACCATGTGCTTGCACATGGCCTGCTTCCGCGTCGGCTGCGCCTGCTGCAAATCTGTGGCGCTTTGTCAAAAACCAAATTTTGAAATTCCTTGGGTATATTGCGGCGGATTCAAAAGAGCTTTCTCAAACTTGCGTTAAATTTTTTACCGGCATAGACTTTTCATCCTAGAAGAGTGGTGGTATGTTCGAAGGTTGCGACTGCAGTGCATTTGAAAGAAGAGATGGATATATTTCGTGCGAAAGTCTAATGGTCGGAGAGATTTCCTCTCTGCAGGGTAAAATAGTCCCCCGCGACTTGTTTGACATGGATAAATGGGAGTATGCTGTCATCACAGCTGAAGAAATTGCCCTCAAAAGGCTCTCAGATGAAGCGAATAGACAAGTTCTCGTTGTAGGCGGTTCGCTCCTTCTGTGTGCTTCATTGGTCATCGCAGCTGTCTGTTTGGCATTTGGGAATGTGTTTGCTGCTACTATCTCTTTTGGTGTCGGTATGCTATCTGGAGTGGTTTCAATCGTTGCCAATCGTACCGAAGCTAAAAAAAATAAAATTCAAGAGATCGACGATAATCGTCTAGCCAGACTTCGGAACAAGGTCGGAGTTTTAGAGCGAAAAATTGCTGTTACAATGGATGAATCTAAAGAAGATTTGATTGCAGCTAAAGACTTTTTTAAAACAAAACACGAAATTTATCTAGCTCGAAAAATAAAACGATGTTCCTCCTTGTTTTGAAATGACAAAATGCGATAGATTTTTTGTAAATGGTCTTAAAACAAAAAACCCTTAAAAAAGAAGTTGTCTTTCATGGCAGAGGGCTATTTACCGGTCAAGATGCCGTGGTGCGGCTCATTCCGGCAGCTCCCCATTCCGGGATTATTTTTCGACGCACTGATTTAGCCGGGACTCCGATCATCCCTGCAAAGACAGAACAGGTCAAAGATGCTATCAGGTGCACTAAGATCGTTGACGGGCAGCACTCCGTCCAAACCATTGAACATTTCATGGCTGCTGTGCAGGCCAGTGAAATCGATAATTTAGTCGTTGAAATTTCTGCATCGGAGATGCCGATCTTCGACGGTAGTTCGAAAGCGTTTATTCAAATGATCGATGAAGCGGGGACGGTGGAACAAGATGCCGCAAAAGATCTCTATGTTCTTGATCAGCCGGTTGCTTGGGCACAGGAGGATATGCATCTGATTGCACTCCCTTCCGATGAATACCGGATCAGCTACACGCTCCATTATCCACAATCGCCCTACCTGAGATCGCAGTTTTATTCCTTCGTCGTCAGACCTGAAACCTTCCGCCAAGAGATTGCGTCTTGTCGAACGTTTACCCTTTATCAAGAGATCGCCCCACTGATCGAAAAAGGGCTCTTGAAAAATGCGAATTTAGACTGCGGCGTCGTCATTGAGGGAAACAAGGTTTTAAATCCCGACGGTGTCCGCTTCCCCGATGAGATGGTGCGGCATAAAATTTTAGATATCGTCGGAGATTTTGCTTTGCTAGGATGCCATTTCCACGCCCATCTCATTGCGATCAAAACCGGCCATGCTGCAAATCACTCCGCTGCCAAAGAACTACGTAAATTTTTGAGGAAGAGATGAACCCCCAAACGGCTCCTAAAATCGTTTTAGATGCAAAAAAGATCGCCCAAATTCTCCCGCATCGGTATCCTTTTTTGTTGGTTGATCGGATTACCCATCTCGATTTGGAAGGAAACACCATCATCGGACAAAAAAACGTGACGATGAACGAACATTTTTTTGTCGGACACTTTCCTGAAGCTCCGATTATGCCGGGAGTTCTTATTTTAGAAGCCCTGGCTCAAACAGGGGGAATTTTAGTTCATCAAAAACTGCAGACTGAGAAAATAGCTGTTCTCTTAACCGTCAATGATGCAAAATTTCGCAAACCGGTTCTGCCCGGTGATGTATTGCAGCTACACATTGCAGGTCAGCATATCAGCTCTAAAGGTGGCAAGGTCTTAGCCAAGGCGATGGTGGGTGATCAAGTCGTCGTTGAAGCTGAGATTGGTTTTGCGCTGGTTGACCGGAAACAAATTTAACAGGATTCGAGGTATGCCAAAAAGTAATATTCACCCTACCGCTATCATCGAGCCTGATGCAAAGATTGGTAGCAATGTCACGATCGAACCGTATGTCGTTGTGAAAGGGACCGTTACTATCGAAGATAATGTCACCTTAAAATCCTACGTCTATATCGATGGCCATACAACGATTGGAGCCGGTACTACGATTTGGCCTGGCGCAAGCATCGGCACCAAAACCCAAGACCTGAAATTCCGTGGCGAAAAAACCTTTGTCATCATTGGAAAAAATTGCGAAATCCGCGAATACGTCACGATCAATTCTTCCTGCCAAGAAAACTCTGTTGTCCGCGTCGGCGATCAATGTCTGATCATGGCCTACTGTCATGTCGCCCACAATTGCGAAGTCGGCAATCGTGTCATCATGGCCAACGGCGTTAACCTCGCCGGCCATGTGGTAATCGAAGATTGCGCCGTGATCGGCGGCATGGCTGCCATCCATCAATTTACCCGCATTGGCTGCTATGCCATGGTCGGTGGCTTTAGCCGTGTCACACATGATGTTCCGCCCTATTCCATCGGCGGCGGCGTTCCGTATAAGCTCGGCGGACTCAATCTCGTTGGTCTCAAACGACATGGGTTCCCCATCACTGTCCGAAAAGATCTAACCCGCGCTTTCAAATTGACCTACCGTGCAGGATTGCGGCTCAAAGAAGCTCTTGAAAGAATCCAGCGTGAGATTGAACCGAGCCTCTACGTCAAACATTGGCTCCAATTCTGCCGCGCTTCCCGTCGCGGACTCATTGGTTTACACGGCGCCAATCGTCAAGTCGACGCGTTAGAAGAACTCGAAGAATACGAAGAGATGTTCCAAGAAGAAATGACCTAATGAGAATCATATTCTTTGGGACATCCAACTTTGCCTCTATTCTCCTAGATTGTCTACTCAAGCATAAACTCAATATCGTTGCTGTTGTGACCCGCACAGATAAACCTCAGGGCCGCTCTCTCAAAGTCACCGCTCCTCCTGTCAAAGAATTGATCCAAACAGCCCATCCCGATCTTCCCATTTTACAGCCTCTTAAGGCCTCCACTCCGGAATTTGCCGAGCAACTAAAAAAATACAAGCCTGACATGTTCATCGTGGCTGCCTATGGAGAGATCCTCAAAAATTTCATTTTAGATATCCCTCCCTTAGGGGCCATCAATGTTCATGGAAGCCTGCTTCCAAAATATCGGGGAGCTGCTCCCATCCAACGCACTCTCATGAATGCCGATCCTGAAACGGGTGTGACGATCATGAAAATGGTTTTAGAGATGGATGCCGGCGATATGCTTGAAAAAGCCTCGGTGCAACTCTCTCCTTCCACAACATTTGGAGAGCTAGAAGAAACGCTCTCAAAACTCTCCTGTCCTGCTTTGATCAAAGTGATTACTCAGCTCAAAGAAGGAAGAGCGCATCCGATCCCGCAAGACCATTCTCAGGCCACCTACGCTCCAAAAATTTCTTCTGCAGAGACGGAAATCAAATGGAACCGCCCTGCGGCAGAGATTCACAACCTCATCCGTAGTATTTCGCCTCAGCCAGGAGCTTGGTGCTGGGTCCAAGTCGGAGCAGCTAAAAAACGTTTGAAAATCAAACGTTCTGAAGTGGCTCAAGCACAGGGATATTTCGGAGAAAACATCGTTTTTTCAGATAAAGAATGGATTGTTGCTTGCGGCACCGGTGCATTAAAACTCTTAGAAGTTCAACTCGAAGGCAAAAAAAGTCTTCCGATCCATGAGTTTTTACGAGGCTTTCAACAACCTTGTAAAATTTTAACTTAACTTGAAATTCAAGTTATTCTTTGATTATATCATCTTCTTGCCTTACAATCCCCCTTTGAAAAGTTAAAAATATCTTAACCATTCAAAGGGAGAATTTTCTATGGCAGCTAAGTCACTCACTCAACCTAAGGACTTCTATTCATATGTTCCGCATGCCTTGAGAATCGATGGTCCTTATGGCGATTATATCAAGCCGGTGAACGCTGTTTATGCATTTGTCTTAAAGTTTCTTAAATTTAACCTCGACTGGCTTAGGGAAACCAGCGGGCAGAAAATGTTGCTTATCAAACTTCCCGATGCAATCGTTTCTATCTCTAAGCGCATTGGTCCTGCCACTCATATTCCCGGTCGAATGATTAATAACATTGCTCACTTTCTAACGCCTTTGCACCGCTTAGGAGGATATGCCTCACCTTTAATCGGATTTGCAGAAGTCGGATATAAATTTCCTGCGATGTTTGTTCCGTCCAAAGAAAAGGTTCCATATGTAGCTGAAGCGGAAGGCAAGACTTATCAAGCATCCTTTCCTCTCAATAGTTGGGAGCAAGGAGCTAATAGAGTGCTCAGTGCGGCTGACTGGACATTAAGTTTTACCCGGTGTTTCTGGTATCTTTGGAGAATGAACCACACAACTGATGAGAAGTTCCCTCTTGCAGGGGTAGCGACTTGGGCGGGCCGTTATATCTCTCTTAAAGAATTATATTTCGAGGGCCGGTTTTTATATGAGACCCTCTGGGTTGGTCCTCAATTCAAAGCAGGTAATGAGAGGGAAAAGGAAAGCAACGCTCAAACCCCAATGAAACTTGCAAGCGTAGAATTGGTCGGTTCATTACTCAGACTCTCGCTTGCTGTTGTGTACCTAAGTGTGGATGTCTTCAAGGTATTAGCTACAAGGCAACAATCGCCTTGGATAGAGACAGCCCTATTTTGTGCAAGTATTGCGCCGACATTTATCAACCCTCTGGCAAACCATTATTGGCCGAAGCTTGTAACTCAGCCTCTTTACAATAGGTCGTAAGCAACCCTGCCTATTAGGCCGCCAACAGGCCGGCGCTGATTTTAAGCTCTTGAAAGACAGTCACTTGCTATATTCCTAAGTGGCTGCTAATCAGGGTGTTAAAATGATCAAGAAAATCACTATATTAAAAATTTAATTACTATATAAATAGCTGATTTTTATGCAATTAAAGTATTTAAATGTTCATATTAAATATTAAGTTAGTTATAATATCTATATTATGACAGCGACATTAACATTAAATACTTCTTTAGCCCGCGTTGGGATTTCTGATGTTTTAGCTTTACCTGGTCTTGTATTAACCAGAGTTCGAGCTGCGGTAAATAACGTCCAAAAAGAGATCTTTACAGCAGCCAAAGCTGTTTCACGTGAATTTAGTGCCTTTTCCGCCTCAAAATTTGCCTATACCGTCGTTGAAAAGGGTAAAACAGTCTTAGCCGATCCACGAGCGACGCTCGCTAAAGTCGATGCGGCCTTCGCTGCTTTAAAGGAAAAACTTGAAACCCCTCTTGAAGTGATCAGCTGCGGCTTAGAATGGGCAGCTTTAAGTGAGCATTTGGAGCATTATGCTGAGTCTGCCTCGCACGTGATTGGAAGAGTGGCGGCTCCTCTTGTCTTGACTTCTCTGATTTCCAAAATAAAGAAGGTTCATCAAGCCTTTTTTGGAGCTCAAATTGAAGGAGCGCAGACGCCTAAGACTTCAGAGGTTGTATCAGCAGGCCTATCTATTTTCTCACGCCTATGCGGCGCGATCTCTTGGCTTCAAAAGACCGGATTTTTGACTCAAGCTGTTGCCATTTCCGGAAAAATGAATGCTCTGATGGCTTTCTCTAATTTGGCCATTACGATGATCGACCTTAGGGATGCGATCCAAGAGCATAAGGATAAGATCCAAATCTTAAAAGCAGCGCTAAATGTCGTTGGTGCAATGGGGACAATCGTCTTGCTTGCCTCACTCGTCGATAACCTTCCTTTCTTGTTATTATTGCTGGGAACAGGTACTCTTATTTTGAATATTATGTATCCGGAACAAGAACACGTTGAAACAGCTATCGCATAAGAGTCCACAGACAGGCTCTAAAGATTCCCTATCCTTTAGGGAATGGTTTCTCATCCTGACCTTTCTAGGTCTTTGTTTTTCCTTGATCATTTATCCTTTTCTAGCCTCTTAAGCGTGTCTCTGGCATAAATTTTGATTGTGAGAAAATCATCTGATTTGTTAGCCTACTCGCTTTAACCTACTTGCAACAGCCGTTGCTGTTGTCTTCGGATTTTAGTGTTAAAACCGCAAATGTAGAAATATTTTTTTGATCGTGCGGTTTCCGTTTGAAAAGATCGGAAGTGAGACCGGAAGTGAGACAGGTTAAGCAAGAATTAGACCAAAGAGAGTATATGAAGCCAAAGTTAATGGGAATTAAGCAGGGAATGATGCAGATCTTCGATGATCAAGGCAATCGCGTTGTCTGTACTGTTATTTTAGCAGAACCGCATCTCGTCTCCCAAATTAAGACTAAGGAAAGCGACGGATATACCGCGCTGCAATTGGCGTCATTAAAAGTTACTCCCGCCAAGGCAAAAAATGTCAAAAAACCTCAGCTTGGCCACTTTAAAAAAGCCGGCATCGACCCTAGAAAAGCTTTGTGCGAAGTTCGCTTAGACTCCGTCGACAATTATCAGCTTGGTCAAGAATTAAGCGTAGAAATTTTCAACGAAATTAAGTTCGTTGATGTTGTCGGTATCTCCAAGGGTAAGGGGCACCAAGGCGTTATCAAGCGGCACCATTTTGCCGGCGGTCCTGCAGCGCACGGTTCTGGGTTTCATCGGCATGGCGGATCTTGCGGGATGAGAACGTCTCCGGGGCGGTGCTTACCGGGACAGAAAAAATCAGGCCGCATGGGCGGTGAGCAAGTCACAATGGAAAATCTCCGTGTTGTGAAAATCGATGCAGAAAAGAGAGTGATCCTCGTCGAAGGAGCGATTCCTGGATGCCGCGGCGGCTTAGTCTACGTGACTCCAGCAAAAAAGAAACTCAGCAAGGTCAAAAAGAAGTAGGTGAAATGTGGCAGAGATAAAGAAGTTTGATCTGGCAGGAAAAGAGAAGGGCCAAGTCACCGTTAAAAACGAAGTGTTAGAGCGCGGCGCCAATTCTCAGATGATTAAAGACTATATCGTTGCTCTTCGCGCTAATGCGAGACAATGGAGCGCGCATACAAAGAGCCGCTCAGAAGTTTCTCACTCAGGGCAAAAGCCGCACCCTCAAAAAGGAACAGGCCGCGCCCGGCAAGGGTATCTTGGCGCTCCCCAATATAAAGGGGGTGGACGTGTCGGCGGCCCTCGCGCTAAGTTTGACCAGCACGTCAGTATCAACCGTAAAGAAAAACGAGCGGCCATTCGGTTCCTGCTCGCAGAGAAAATCCAAAACGACAATTTAATCATCCTCGAAGACGAAGCTTTTAAAGCTCCAAAAACCAAAAAAGTGGCCGATTTCTTAAAAAGTCGCGAGCTCTTTGGCAAGAAAGTCTTGATCATTGGAAATCTCGCAGAAAAGCCCCAAAAAACATCGAAGAAAGAAACATCTAAGGAAACTAAAAAAGACGAGAACTTTCTGAAGAGCCTGCGCAATATTCCGCGTGCAGCTTACATTGTTCTCGACAACGTCAGCGGTTATGACATCCTTGCTCACCGCAACATCATTTTGATGGAGCCTGCTGTTGATAAACTTATGAAGATTTTAGAGAGCTAAATATATGCTGAAAAGAAACCCCTACAATGTGATCAAAAGCCGTTACGTGACTGAGAAAGCGCGTGTGTTAGAAGGGCTGCAAAACAATAACAGCAACGCCAGTGTTAAGAAATGCGCCACGCCGAAATACGTTTTTCTCGTCGATAAAAATGCAACGAAGCCAGAAATTGCCAGCGCTGTGGAAGCGATTTATGCCGATAAGAACATTAAAGTGATCGGTGTAAATACCATAACCAACAAGCCAAAAGCCCGTACCGTCCGCGGACGAAAAGGGATGAAGCCTGGCTTTAAAAAAGCGATCGTCACTTTAAAAGCCGGCGGTGTGATCGAGGATAAGATATAACTATGACGCAAAAATTTAGACCTATTACACCTAGCCAAAGAGAGCTCGTCTTGGAAAGCCATGCGGAATTGACCAAGAGAGCAAAGCCTGTTAAGAAGCTGCTAGCTCGTAAAAATCGCACTGGCGGCCGCAACCACCACGGACATATCACCTGCCGGCACATGGGCGGCGGCCATAAGATGTTCTACCGCATGATCGATTTCCAACGCGATAAAATCGACATTCCTGCGAAAGTTGCAGCTCTTGAATACGATCCGAACCGGACAGCCCACATTGCTCTTCTCCATTATGCTGATGGCGAAAAGAAGTATATTTTGGCTCCTGAAGGCTTAAAAGTTGGCGATGTCGTGATGACAACGGACAAAGAGATGTACAATGTCGGCTGCTGTATGAAGCTCAAGCTCATGCCGGTGGGATCTGTTGTCCACAATATCGAAATGTATCCGGGCCGCGGCGGCGTTCTCGTCCGCTCTGCAGGCCTTTCTGCGCAGCTTCTGGCCCGCAGTGACGGATATGCAAAACTTAAAATGCCTTCCGGTGAAATCCGCATGATCAACGAAGATTGCCGCGCCACGTTTGGCGCCCTTTCGAATGCCGAGCGCATTCTTCGTGTCGAAGGAAAAGCCGGACGAAACCGCTGGAAAGGGGTTAGACCTACAGTCCGTGGAACTGCCATGAACCCTGTTGACCATCCGCACGGTGGTGGTGAAGGTAAACACAACGGCTATCTCCCGCAAACACCTTGGGCGATGTATACAAAAGGGTTCCGTACGCGTTCGAAGAAGAAGACCACGAAGTGGATCGTGAAAGATCGGAGGAAATAAAAGTTTATGGGTAGATCGTTAAGAAAAGGTCCTTTTGTCGACCACCACCTGCTCGCTAAAGTCCAGAAACAAAACATCGGCGGGTCTAAACGTGCCATTAAAACTTGGTCCCGACGCTCGATGATCATCCCGGAGATGATTGGCCACACGTTTGATGTCCACAACGGCCGTAAATTTATTACAGTCTTTATTTCCGAGAACATGGTCGGACACCGTTTAGGGGAATTTGCGCCCACGAGAATCTTCAAAGGCCACGGATCTAAGAAAATTGCTGAAGCCGCCGCAGCAGCAGCTGCAGGAGCCGCACCCGGAGCTGCGCCTGGAGCATCGACAGGAGCAGCGCCTGCTGCAGCCCCTGCTTCAACTTCGGCACCGACAACTTAAAGTGAAGGAAACGTATGCAAAATCGTAAGGCGATGACAAAATATCTGAGAATACCTCCCCGTAAAGCGCGTCTTGCTGCGGATCTGATCCGTGGGCTAAAAGTCGAAGATGCGGCCATCCAACTCATGTATTCTCAACTTAAAGGTGGAAAGCTTCTCAAGAAAACTCTCGACAGCGCTGTCGCTAATGCTGAGACGCAATTGAACATTCCGCGCCAAAAACTTGTTGTGAAAGAAGTCAGAGTTGATTGCGGCCCCGTTCTAAAGCGATCAAAGTCCAAAGCTCGCGGTGGCATGGTCGCTATTATGAAGAGAACAAGCCACTTCACAGTGGTCGTAGAGCCCCTAGAAGAAGATAAGGAAGGTAAATAACCATGGGTCAAAAAACATCTCCAGTAGGGTTTAGACTCGCTCGAACAAAAAAATGGCGCTCCATGTGGTATGCCAACAAACAAGAATTTGGAAATCAAATTGGCGAAGACACATTCATCCGTAAATACCTGATGTCAAAACCGATTTGTGTGGGTACTGCTCAGATCACCATCAAACGGATGAGCGGCAAAATCGAAGTGACGATCCATACGGCCCGTCCTGGCCTCGTGATCGGGAAAAAAGGGGCTGAGATCGACATCCTCAAACAAGAGCTCAAGAAAGTCACTGGAAAAGATATCTGGATCGAAGTGGAAGAAATCAAACGCCCTGACCTCGATGCAAAACTTGTCGCAGACGGCATTGCAAAACAACTCGAGCGCCGGATGCCTTTCCGCCGCGTGATGAAGAAAGCGATGCAATCGAGCATGGATGCCGGTGCAGCGGGAATTAAAGTTTCCGTCTCCGGACGTATCGGCGGCGCTGAGATTGCCCGGACAGAGTGGTATAAAGAAGGACGTATTCCTCTCCATACCATCCGTGCTGACATCGACTACGCGATGGGAAGAGCCGAAACGACATATGGATCGATCGGTGTGAAGGTGTGGATTAATAAAGGCGAAGAAGGAGCAGCTTGATTATGGCATTGATGCCTGTTCGAACGAAATTTCGCAAAATGCAAAAAGGCCAGATGGCTGGTTTCAGCAAAGCTGCAAACTTTCTCGATTTCGGTGAATTTGGCATGCAAGCGCTCGAAAGAGGCTGGGTTACCAACCACCAAATCGAAGCTGCCCGCGTTGCGATCACCCGTTACCTGAACCGCCGCGGCCAAGTCTGGATCCGTATGTTCCCTGATAAGTCGGTCTCTAAGAAGCCGGCTGAAACTCGCATGGGTAAGGGAAAAGGAAATCCTGACCATTGGGTTGCCGTTGTAAAACCGGGACGTGTGATGTTTGAAGTCGGCGGTGTGTCAAAAGAGCTCGCCCAAAACGCCCTCAGACGTGCTGCAGCAAAAATCGGGATCAAGACCCGCTTCGTTGAACGATTGGAGAGAGTATAAGTTATGTTTAAAATGGAAGATCTTACAAAACAAAGCGTTGTTGAACTCAAAGCTCTCTACAACGATCTCTCCAAAGAGATCTATGAGATCAACACTGAGTTTAGCATAACTCGCAAGTTAGAAAAACCGCACCTCCTCCGTTCGAAAAAGAAAGATCGGGCCCGTGTTTTGACGGCGATCAATCAACAATCAAAGTCTTTAAAGACGCAAGAGAAGGAAAAGGCTTAAGCTATGAAAACAGAACGGAACTTCCGTAAAGAAAAAAAAGGCACAGTTGTTTCGACGAAGATGCAAAAGACTGTCACTGTCCGCGTCGAGCGTACCTTCCTCCATCCTGACTACCAAAAAGTTGTCATGCGTGGTAAAAAATACTACGCTCATTGCGACATGGATGTGAAAGAAGGGCAGCAAGTCCGCATCGAAGAAACAAGGCCGATTTCCAAGTTAAAAAGATGGCGAGTCATTGAGGTGCTTGCATGATTCAACAAGAATCCGAATTAGACGTTGCTGATAATACCGGCGCAAAACGCGTTCGCTGTTTCAAGGTTCTTAAAGGATCCAAGCGCCGTTATGCCGGTGTGGGCGATGTGATCGTCTGCGCTGTCAAAGAAGCCGACCCCAAAGGCCTTGTGAAAAAAGGCGAAGTTGTCAAAGCCGTTATCGTCCGCACCCGCAGCTATATCCGCCGTCCCGATGGATCGATGCTCCGCTTCTACGACAATAGCTGTGTTATTCTCGATGACAAAGGAAATCCGCGCGGAACGCGCATCTTTGGACCTGTCGCCCGTGAAGTCCGCGATGTCGGTTTTGTTAAAATTACATCGTTAGCTCCTGAGGTAATCTGAAGTGGAGGTAATCTAAAATGAGCAAGTGGATAAAGAAAGGCGATAAAGTTTTAGTCATTGCCGGCAACGAACGTGGAAGATCAGGTACTGTTCTCAGACGCAAAGGCGAGAAGGTCGTGATCCAAGGCATGAACATTCGCAAGAAGCACGCAAAACGACGTGAAAAAGTACAAACGCCAAGCATCATAGAGATGGAAATGCCGATTCATATCTCCAATGTCTGCCTCTGCGATGATGAAGGCAAGAGAATTGATGTGAAAGTGCACCGTACCCCCAAAGGTGAAACAGGAAGTGAAAAAGAACTCTTTTACACGAAGGGCGAGAAAAAAGTGGTCTTGCGCCAGCTAAAGAAAAGTTAAATGGATGAGAAGCAATGTCTAGATTAAAAGAAAAATTTAAAGAGGAAGTGAAGCCAGCTCTCACGAAGAAGTTCGGGTATACGAATCCGATGCTGGTCCCTTCGCTCAAAAAAATCGTCATTAGTATGGGTCTTGCCGAAGCAACGAAAGACAAAAACGCCGTGCAAGCCTGCCAAAAAGAGATGATGATGCTCTCTGGCCAGAAGCCGATTTTGACCCATACGAAAAAAGCGATCGCAAACTTTAAATCGCGTAAAGGGCAAGTCATCGGCCTTAAAGTCACCCTTCGCAATAAGCGCATGTACGAGTTCCTCGACCGTTTTTGCAACATTGTCGCGCCCCGCATTCGCGACTTCCGCGGCTTTCCGATCAAGTGCGATGGACGAGGTTCTTATTCCATGGGATTGACCGATCAACAAGTCTTCCCGGAAATCAATCTCGACGAAGTGAAGAGAACGCAAGGGATGAATA
>DASUCX010000243.1:0-3110 GCA_036275855.1 Rhabdochlamydiaceae bacterium | reverse complement strand
GGTGTGGTTTCCACATTGCGGGGGCAAAACAGCGAAATTTTCGCAGCATCAGGAAATTAAAACGAGAGCATGATAGCTCTCGACCTAAAGTTGTTCATTTGATCATAAATGATCAGGTTTGGCTAACTTTTGGAGAGCGGTGTAAGAACAGAGCGAAAAAGGCGCAAAAAGCCACTGCTTAGATTTTGCGGATAGGTTCAAAGAGGTCTATAGACAAAAACAGCTGCTTTGTGGTTTTCATTAAATAAGAGCCTGTCCACAAGCTAAGGCTTCGTCCCTTTCGGTGATTATTTTGGCCTATTTTCGATTGAACCGAAGGGGTCAATATACGTAAGTTGATATTGACCCCTTCGGTTCAATCGAAAATAGGCTCAAAAGAACACCGAAAGGGACTGAAGCTTAGTTTGTGGACAGGCTCTAAAGAGGCCACATGTCCGACGACCACATAGTCAGCCAAGGCATTCAGCGCACCCAGCAGCAGAAAACCGCTCAGCAGCAAGCGGCTGTAAGGATGAGTCAATATGCGATTGCTCAGGAAGCAGCTCAAATCGGCTTTGACGAGTGGGGAGATCTCAATGCCTGGAACCCGCTTGCCCTTTCTCGCAACTTTCAGAATTTAGAAAAAAGAGTACGAGAAAAAGCCAAACCCGAAGAGACCAAACAAGAACAGGTCGATGAAGAGCAAGAAGTCAACGCCGTTGAAGAGCTCCAATCAGTCTCCGAAGCCTACCAACGTCGAAACCCTGAGCTCCAAGCCCGGACTCTGCTGGCTTTGCGCGTCCGGATCACGGCGCGCGATTCGGTCGAAGATATCATCCGCAAACTGAGAGCCGCCTATACCGACTTAGCCCTTGTAGATGAGGCGCTCGATTTCCTCTTAGAAACCGCCGACCCTTCGATGAAAGCGGTCTTGGAGCAGGCCAAAGCAGAACTTAACCGTTTATACGAACGAGAAATCAAATCAGGCCGTAATATCGGCACTCAAGCCCGTAATTTTTCGACGCAAGGACTTGGCTCTCCAACAGCCCTTCGTGATCTTTACCGAAATATTACAGGGACTCAACGAGATGCCCATACGCTCTACCAAGAACTTTCCAATCAATTTGCTTTTGATAAAATGAAAACCGTCATCGACTTTGTGCTCCATTCTTTAGGGGCAGACATTAAAGCAAAAGGGCCTTCAATCCCCCGGGAAGAACTTCAAAAATACCTCGCAGAAACCCGCAATATGCAGGCGATTTTAGGCGTCTACAGATATTTCTTTTCCCGCATGCGGCTGATCGCCAGCTCCTTTGACCGGCAAGGCCTCTTATTACCACCTCGCATCACCTTCGAATCGCTCTCCCGCATCTTCATGCGGTTTATTCAAGAAAGATACCCTTCCGTCGATAAAGCTCTCCTTCTCTCTCAACAACTTGGCATTGCAGGAGAAGAGCTCGCGCAGCTGATCATCTACCTGCAGCTGCGCGATGCCATGCGGCAAGTCGCTCCCCGCCTCTTCCGAGATGAAAAGCAACGGCAAGAACTTCTCATGTGTTTCATCGAAACCTTAGAAGATCTTGAAGAGAAACTCGAAGAAGAGGAAGAAGAAGAAAACGAGAAAAAGAAGAAGAAAAAATAAATATGGACCATTTTGCAATACTCCTTGCCGATCTTGGCGCGCTCATCCAAGTCCCTCTCCATCCGGACCACCACCGCGCCTGCAACCTCGTCATCAATGGCGAACTCCATGTCCAGCTCAAAGAAGAAGACAAAGACCGAATCCTCGTTGCCGCCTTTATTTCCGAGATCCCCGCGGGGAAATTCAGAGAACACATCCTGCTCGAAACCCTCAAGGAAAATACTCTTTTTCCCCGTACAGGAAACTTCTGCTACAGCGAAAGAAATAACCAACTCGCCATGTATGCGTATGTTTACTTTCCGGGTCTTGACGGTGATACAATGGCCGATTTTCTTGAAAAATTTTTAGAGAAAGCCTTTTCGTGGAAGACGGCTCTTCAAACTGGACAGCTGCCCGAGCGGGGCCATACCCTACAAAAAACAGGCCCGTCGATTTTTGACATCAAGAGGAAGTAACCGTGACGATCGACTTCAAACTGCTGCCATCTGCGGAGCACTGGAACAAGATCGGGGTCAAACACCGCCATGGAATCAATATTCCCCTGGCCAGCCTCAAAACAGCCCAAAGCTCCGGCATCGGGGAGTTTTTTGATCTGATTCCTCTCATCGACTGGTGTCATGAAGTCGGTTTTGAGGTGATCCAGCTTCTACCTCTCAACGATTCCGGGACTGATCCATCCCCCTATAACGCTCTATCTTCCTGCGCGCTTCATCCGATTTATCTCTCTTTGCAGCATCTGCCAGGAAATCCCATTCCTCCAGACGCCTCTCATCTCAATATTTTACCTCGTGTCCAATATTTAGAAGTCCTATCCCTTAAACTCAATTTTCTCCATGCTTACTGCAATGAAACAGGGGCTGACCTCATTAAAAGCGAAGAGTTCCAACTCTTTTTAGATCAAAACAAATGGCTCGTTCCGTATGCGCTCTTCAAGGTCCTCAAAGACAAACTCCAACACACGCCTTGGCCAAGCTGGCCTCAAGAGCTTAAAACTCCCGATTTTAAAAAACTTGAAGCAGAACACGCCCAAGACATTCTCTTCTATCTACTTCTGCAGTTTCTTTGTTATTTACAGATGATCCAAGTCAAAGCATACGCAAATTCCAAAGGAATCCTTCTCAAGGGAGATATCCCGATTCTCATCAGCCCTGACAGCGCAGATACTTGGTTTAAACCAGACCGCTTTAATTTCAACCTCTGTGCAGGAGCGCCTCCCGATGCTTTCAACAGTGAAGGACAATACTGGGGATTTCCTCTTTTTAATTGGGAAGATTTGAAAAATGAAGACTTCTTCTGGTGGAAAGATCGGCTCAAAGTTGCTTCTAACTATTACGATCTCTACCGTATTGACCACGTCGTCGGATTCTTCCGCATATGGGCCATTCCACTCAATCACCATCCTAGTGAAGGAAAATTCCTGCCAGAAAATCCCGCTCTTGGGGTCCCGCAAGGAAAAGAGATTCTGCTCATGATGCTGAGGTCCTCTCAG
>DASUCX010000242.1:0-3641 GCA_036275855.1 Rhabdochlamydiaceae bacterium | reverse complement strand
TAGTCAAGGAAAATCCCTTTCTCATTATTCCATAAATCCTTCAGAGGCATCTTCATCCAACGAGGGACCAGAATTTCTGCTCCTAATTCTAAGATCAATGCATCGTCGTAGATCTCACTAGAAATTGACTCCGCTGTTGGCAAAGCCGCTCTAAACTCGGCTTTGATTTTATCGATCAGTTCAGGAGTCAGGGATCCATCGTTGAGGTGCTTATTACCGTATTTTTTACGGAAACCTTCTGCGCCTAGATAAGGAAGCTGTCGGCAATCGGCCCGAAGAGGCCCTTGTGCATGATCAATCATCTCCGGTGTGATACCGCATACTTCACGCCGTTTTTTAAAGCCCTCACTCTTCAATTGATCACTCGAAAAAGTTGTCAAATAATGGTCTCTGAATTTTTGCTTGAGCGGCTCGAGTTTTTTCGCATTCATTTGAGAAAATTCATCAACGATCCCTTCCTCTTGAACATAACACCACTTGAGTTCTGAAAGAGGAAGTTGGCCATCTGCGACTAATTCAAGTTCGAAAATGATCATCGTTTTTTTAATCGATTTTTGCTCTTCTTCGCTGAAATAATGACAGATGACGGTCGGCTCTATCTCTCGCCTATAAGCCTTAGCAAGAAAAAGACGCTTGAGGGCTTCTACAGCTGCAGGATCTTCCGCAGCAGCCGATTGCCTCCCATTTCTAATGAATTCATTCCAATCTTTTGCCACTAGAGCTTGTTCATTTGCTCTAGGGGTTTTTCTATCTAATAACGCGTAGTCAGCCTCATCGAGAGTTTGAGCAGGATTTGCTGCTAACATCACTAGACATTTGGCTTGGAGCAATTCTCTCGATGCCGGCTGCAATGCATCCATTAAAGCTATTTTACAGCTTGCATCTGCATGCTTAGTCAAAAAGTCACCATAATCGAGCGCTTGAACGTCTCTTTCAACGACAAAATTGATATCAATGGGTTGGAGGATTTTTTTAGAGATCAGATCGCGATATTTTGTATGAAAATTTTTAAAGGTCCCAGATTTTTCAATTTCTGTACCGGCTTTTTGTCTTAAAGTCAAAGCCATCGCATTTTTGTCCTGAGGAGCCGCTAGCGCCCTGCGGGCGACAACAACGCTGGCAACCGCAAGCCCTAAAAGAAGAAATCGAGACAGGCTAGTTGTAAAATAAAAAGAGGTTCCAAACCCAGCTCCCATAAGAGCAAACACTCCTGAGACTATTTGGCGGATTTTTGGAGAATCATACCAAGGAGGCGTAAGAAGGGCAGGAAGGATATCCCAATTAGGTTTTGCGACTGCTCTTGTTGTCATAAAGTTATTCTCCTCAACATTTCTTTAAAAATGTGAGCAATATTAGAAAAAACAGGCTTTTTTTTCTCTAAAAACTGCAAGAACTTCTCTTTTTGTCTGGCTCCCAATCTCGACCATTGTACAGGCGCTTGAAAAATGGTTTTGAGGTTCATTTCCTGCTTGCTTACAGGATTTCATAGCCTTTTTAATGATATTCTCAAATTTTCTCCATTATTCTACCCCATGCTTGTTGAGTTTTTTGAGAGACTCGAAGGATAAGCTAGAAGGCGCAACTTCTGTATTCGTAGAATCTTGCATAATAGACTCCTGAAAAAATTCTTAAACCAGGATAGTTGAAGCTTAAAATAATCATCAAAGGTATTTCTTGAGATCTCGTACACCCAATCTCACGTAAGAGTGTATACCTCCAGTAGAGACTTTTTGACTTTCTTCTTCCCTCTTAGTATCATGAACGCCTATGGAAGAATTCCCCAAGGCCTATAACCCTCAAGATGTCGAAGAGAAATGGTACGCCTATTGGGAAAAAAACGGTTTTTTCAAAGCCGATAGCAAATCCTCAAAAAAACCTTATACGATTGTCATCCCTCCTCCGAACGTCACCGGCGTGCTCCACATGGGCCACGCCTTGGTCGACACCCTTCAAGATATTTTGATCCGCTGGAAGAGAATGTGCGGCTATGAGGCCCTCTGGGTCCCCGGCACAGACCACGCCGGGATTGCGACCCAGACCGTTGTTGAACGAAATCTCATGAAGACGCTGAGCAAACGGCGTAGCGACTTTTCCCGTGAGGAGTTCTTAGAGCATGTCTGGAAATGGAAAAATGAAAGCGAGCAGCTCATCCTCAATCAGATCAAAAAAGTTGGATGTTCTTGCGATTGGGACCGGCTGGCATTTACGATGGACGAACCGAGATCGCGCGCTGTCCGGACAATGTTCAAAAAAATGTACCAAGACGGCCTTATCTACCGTGGAGACTACCTTGTCAACTGGGATCCTGTGACACAGACTGCTCTGGCCGACGATGAAGTCGAATACGAAGAAAAAGAATCCCATCTCTACTATATCCGATACAAAATTCCTGAATCGGCGCATTACCTCGTCGTCGCGACCGTCCGCCCTGAAACCCTCCTTGGCGATACCGCTGTCGCTGTCTCCCCGGAAGATATCCGTTACCAAACCTTCATCGGAAAACCGATCACCATCCCTCTCATCAACAGAAACGTTCCTGTCATCGGTGATATCCAGATCGATCCGAAATTCGGCACTGGGGTTGTTAAAGTGACTCCTGCCCATGATGCCGACGACTATGTAATGGCGCAAAGACACTACCTTCCGATGATCAATATCATGACACCGGATGGCCGTATCAACGAAAACGGCGGAGAGTTCCAAGGACTGACGATGGAAGAGGCTCGCAAGGCTATTGTTGAAAAACTCAAATCGCTTGGCCTGATTGAAAAAATCGAAAAATATAAAAACCGCGTCGGAGTCTCTTACCGCTCTAAAGCAGTCATTCAGCCGTATCTCTCTAAGCAGTGGTTCGTCAAGATGTCCCACTTCAAAGAAAAACTGATCGATCTCGTCAAGTCAAAAAAAGTTAAACTGATCCCTGAGACGTTTGAAAATACCTACTTTCACTGGATCCATAATCTCCGCGACTGGTGCATTTCTCGACAGCTCTGGTGGGGTCACCGGATTCCCATCTGGTACCGCGTCGACAATCCCGCACTCATGATTTGCTACGACGGAGAAGGAGTCCCTCCCGAGGTCACTAAAGATCCTTCCGGATGGATACAAGATCCCGATGTTTTAGATACCTGGTTTTCTTCTGCTCTGTGGCCCTTTAGCGTCATGGGATGGCCGGAAAAAACTCCAGACATGGCGAAATTCTATCCCACCTCTGTTCTGGTGACAGGCCACGATATCTTGTTTTTTTGGGTTGCTCGGATGATCATGATGGGTGAATATGCTCTCCACACTCCCCCCTTCTCTGAAGTTTTCCTCCATGGACTGATCTTTGGAAAATCGTACTGGAGATACAATGGTGATGGATCAATCGCTTATCTCTCTTCAACGGAATTCCTAAAATACGATGCCGGTCAGGCACCTCCTCCCGAGGTCCAAAGCCGTTGGGAAAAGATGTCCAAGTCCAAAGGGAATATCATTGATCCCTTGGAAATCATCAACGCGTATGGCGCCGATGCAATGCGCATGGCGCTCGCTGCTTCCACCACCCATGCCCGCCAGATCGATTTAGACAGACGCCGATTTGAAGAATTTAAAAACTTTGCTAACAAGATCTGGAACGGCGCCCGCTTTGTCTTCATGAA
>DASUCX010000241.1:0-2511 GCA_036275855.1 Rhabdochlamydiaceae bacterium | reverse complement strand
CGCCGCATGTCCGATGAAGGAGTTTCATTCTTTTTACGCCTCGGTTGAAGATTTCAAAGGGAAAGAGAGCGAGGTTCTTTTCTTATACAAAAAACAAGGCAAAGAGAGCCGACTCCTGCTCCTCGGGCTAGGGAAAAAATCGGAGTGCGGCGCTGAGACGTTGCGTAGAGCCTATGCAGCGGCGTTAAAAGCCTGCAAGCAGAAAAAGTTGAGGCATATGTCTGCTGCACTGCCAGCTGCCGATGGACCTGCTGCCTATCCTGCCACTGAAGGACTACTTCTGGCCAATTACGCGTTCGATATGAAGTTTTCAAGAGAAGAGGCGATGCCGTTAGTCCAAAAGATCTGTCTGATCGGGATTGATAAAGAGAGTCTCAAACAATGCCGCAATGCACAAACGGTTGTTTCGGCGGTGAATTTTGCGCGGGACCTGATCAACGGCAATGCCGATGACGTCACTGCAGAGGCGCTCTCACAGAAAGCGAAAGAGTTAGAAAAAGAATCCAAGGCGATCAAAACCACGATTCTGGGTAAAAAAGCGATCGAAAAACTTGGCATGGGCCTGCTGCTTGCTGTCAACCGCGGGGCTACTACAGAACCGGCATTTATTATTGTTGAATACAAAGGCAGCCCCGGATCTTCCGATGTCACGGCACTTGTCGGTAAGGGGATTACCTACGACACGGGCGGGCTCAATATCAAGACCACCGGTATGGAGACGATGAAAGATGACATGTCAGGAGGCGCCGTTGTTTTGGGCACGATCAAAGCTGCAGCAGCCTTGGGATTGAAGGTTAATCTTGTGGGAGCTATTCCGTCTACTGAGAATGCGATCGGCCCTAAAAGCTATAAACCCGGAGACGTCTATCGCAGCTATAGCGGTAAGACTGTCGAGATCACAAACACGGATGCTGAGGGTAGATTAGTGCTGGCCGATGCGGTCAGCTATGTGGAAGACCGGTTTAAGCCATCGAGAATTATCGATCTTGCGACGCTGACCGGAGCCATTATCGTTTCTTTGGGAGAAGAAGCTGCAGGACTGTTCTCAAACGATGACGAGCTGGCACAAAGCTTGCTTAGAGCAGGAAAACAGACGCACGAAAGACTCTGGCAGTTTCCGCTCTTCAATGAGTACAAAGAAGGGTTGAAGTCTCAGATTGCCGACATGAGAAATTCTCCGCCGGCAAGAAAAGCCTCTTCCATTTTGGGAGCGTTATTTATTCAGGAGTATATCAAAAAAACCCCTTGGGCCCATTTAGATATTGCCGGAACGGCCTTTATTTCCGGAAATGCCACCGGTTTCGGGGTTCGTCTCCTCATCGATTTTTTGACGCAGCATGAAAAGGTCTTTTAACCTCAGTTTTGGGTTCGTTTTCCTCGCTGACATAGGAGATTTTGAGCGAATTTCCCTTTTTTTTGCCGAAATGCATAGCCGAAGGTTCTATTCATGAGGCAAAAAAGAGAGAAATTCGCCAAAACTCTCCATGGCAGCGAGCGAATCGAACCCAAAATTGAGGTTTTTAAAGTTTCCCCTCGCGAGAAAGGTCAGAGGCTGCTTGCTTTTTTGCGTGAGAAATGTCCTGATGCTCCCTCCGTCAAAGCCTTGAAACGAAGCATCGAGGGCAAACTGTGCCGCATTAACGGCAAGATCGAGACGTTTTCCACGCATATTCTCAAGGCAGGCGATACGGTTGAAATTGAGATCGATCGTGAAGCTCATGTCCGACCTAAACCGCTTCTTTTGTGGGAAGACGATGTGCTGGCGGCGTACGATAAGCCGGCAGGGGTTGTCTGCGAGCCGAAAGCCTTTCCTGGAAAATTGGTTCATCGGTTGGATAAAGAGACTTCCGGTGTTGTGCTGGTGGCTAAAAATGGAAAAATCCTCGAGCAAATGATTGAGCTTTTCCGCGAAAAAAAAGTCCGGAAAGAATATCTTGCGATTGTCGATGGTCTTGTCAGAGATAAAAAAAAGGTAATCAGTTCAAAACTAGCGTCGATTCATCATTTTCAAGGGCAAACGATGTATGGATCGAGTTCCAGTGGCCAGGAGGCCATCACAGAGTGGGAGTTGATCGGAGTCGGGACAAAATCTTCCTTACTCTTATGCAAGCCGATCACAGGGCGGACGCACCAGCTCCGTGTTCATCTCAAAGAAGCCGGCCATCCGATTGTAGGAGATTACCACTACGCGAAGGTGTTTCAATCTCCTTACGAGGCCAAACGGCACCTCTTGCATGCCCATAAAATCTGTTTTCCTCATCCTATTACACATAGGGAAATCGAGGTGATCGCTCCGCTTCCTCCCGATTTTGTAGAGGCGTTAGAAACCCTTGGTATGGCTCACCTGCTTGAGTACTATACCCAAGGAATTTCAAAATTTGGTTTTTGACAAAGCGAGTACCCAGCGAGCAAAGTTTTTGCCGTTTGGGCTGACGTGAAAGCTCCGTAGAATCGACGACCGCAGGCTTCGCAAGTTGATCCGTATTAGTGCAATACGAATCAACTTGCGAT
>DASUCX010000240.1:0-3173 GCA_036275855.1 Rhabdochlamydiaceae bacterium | reverse complement strand
CAAACCCTTCCGCATCTTGCGCTGCATAGTTGAGAAAAATACTGCTGCAAATCAAATGATAGCCGGCTACGGCAGGCAATCCAAAATAGATGATCCCTTGCGTCAATTTATCAAACATGTCTTACGCTCCTACATGACAATCAGTCTACACCCATCATGATTGAAAATTGCAGTTTTCAATCATGATGGGTGTATACAAAATTCCGCCATTCTCCGTCCACTTTTTTAAAAAAATTTTGCCTTTTGCGTCCGTTTTTGTTAGAACTGTAGTATGAACAAATACATCGTATCGAGTTTGATACTCGTGAGCTGCAGCTTATATGCCGTGGAATCGAGAATTGAAATCCGCCACCGCGAGGCAGCCGGCGTCGGATACAGCATGGGTTACTCGTCGTTAGACTATTTCTTAATGACGGAGCACGACATTGAATTTCTCTTAGATGCTAGAGCGCATGTATTCAATAATGGCCAAGGCGCAGGAAATTTCGGATTAGGGTTTCGCTGTCCGGTCCATGATGAAAAGTATTTAGTCGGCGCAAATGCGTTTTACGATGTCCGGCAATCCAACCATCTGCTAGCAAACCAAGTCGGAGCCGGCTTTGAATGGCTCGGCAAATATGTCGACTTCCGTACCAATGGCTACATCCCTGTGGGAAAAAAACAAAACATTACGTACGAAAAAACAGAATTCGCCGGCTTCTCCGGCTCACATGCCTATAAGAGCTGGCGAATGAAATCATCGATCCCTTGTATAGACGCCGAGGTCGGCACTCCGCTTCCTCACCCTTTTTATTTTGGCATCGGCGGCTACTATCTCTTTAAACAGACTAAAAGCAGCATCGAAGTTGGCAATGCCTTCGGTGCAAAAGCCCGGGCAGAAGTCGATCTCGGCCGCTACGTGACGCTGGGGTTTGCCATCACCTACGACCGTATTTTCAAGACGCGTCCTCAAGGGTATCTTTCGATCAATATCCCTTTCGAAAGCAAGAGATCTCGCAAAAACCGCGATAACGACCCTTACCATACCGGGAAAGAAAGAAACCTACGCCGCGTATCGATCGTACGGAACGAAATCATCCCAATCCAAAGCAAGAGAAAATCCCACGATCCGCTCACTGGAAAAGACGGCGATCCCATTCGATTCTTCTTCGTCAATAACTTAGCTGCCCCTGATGGAGACGGCTCCTTTGAAAGACCGTTTGCGACATTAAAAGACGCCGAAAGACATTCTCAACCGGGCGATGTCATTTATGTATTCCCTGGAGATCACACCGCCAGAAACATGGATGAAGGGATCGTCCTTAAAGACAAGCAGATCTTAGCAAGCCCGGGAGCTCCTCTGACTCTCAATGACGTGGTCATTCCTAAGTCAGGAGACAAACCCACTATCTTTAATATCACTGAATCTGAGCCAGTCGTCACCAATCCCGCTAAGAACCCCATCGATGACTTCTTCCTCATCCCGCCATGGGAGTATATCTTCGCCAGAGGCGTCGATCCAGACCCTTACGCAGATGCCAGAGATGCAGGCTTTGAGGTCATCGATCCAGAAAGGTGAGCTCCTGATCATTTCGCAGATGCTGTGGAAGCAGGCTTTGAGTTCATTTGTGTATAATCTTTGATGACTTTCATCTTGTTATAAACAGTTAAAACCTCGCATACTTTTCGTTATTAAGCACGAGGTTAATCTATGACACAACGATCTGTTACAAATCTAGGGCAGCAACCAGTGATCCCAGTGGTTGAGTTTTGCCCACAGCTAGGGGCTCCCCTTGTACAATTGCCGAAAGAGTTGCTGGAGCTTCTTGCTACTTCATTAACAGCTAAAGATCTGGTTTCTCTTGGGGGGAGTTGCCAACTATTGCAACCCGTTTTCAACGCAAGTAGACGATGGATATCTTTATTTCAGCGAACCTTTCCCTATCACCTTTTAAACCCAGAAATCTCAGCTTCAGAACAATTCAAACAGCGGCATCTAACTCAGAGAAATTGGGTTCAAAATCAACCCAAAGTTACAACGTGTGATAAAATGATTGTTCAAAATACCCCTCTCGCTTTTTTTCAAAATTTTGTTTTAGCAAACGGTGAAGGAGATACAATTGTTGCTTATGAACGAAACACAATGAAAAAACTGTACGAATTTGCCCATAACTTGGCTCTTCATGGCTGGTACGATGGAGGGGATGTTTTCATATCTTCCAATATTGATAAACGCAGTCAAGCTTATAGAGCCCGAGTATGGGAAAAAAATACAGGCAACCATATGTGTTGGATTGAAGGTGGTACAGATTTAGTTGCAGACAAAGACTCGATCTTTGGAACAAAGACACGGATTGGCGCGGGGATCGAGAATGACACACAATTAGTTGCTTGGGATAAAAATACAGGTGAGGTGAAATTTGCCTTTGCGTCGTCTGAATCTAGTGTGAGCCCTGTGCTTCATCAAGATCGATTTTTTGCTATTGTCAATGACAAAGTCTTAGCCTGGCAGACAACCGACGGCTCTTTAATAGGAACTTTTGAAGGCGGTGGTCAAGTAAGAAGCTTCGTTGTGACTGACAATATGATGATATCCAGCCACACAAATAACGAGCTTCGAATTTGGTCAAAAGATGACTATCAATGTACCCATATTCTCAAAACAACGACTTCCTATCACACGTTAGCCGTACATGGGACACTTTTGAGCGGGTTTGGGAATTTATTGATCGAGATGTGGGATATCAAAGATCGCCTAATGTTACACTCACAAACAATCTCCCTTTATTTTTTCGATCGAGATAAATTTTATTCTGTTTCAAAAGGCGAAGGCAACATCATTATACGAACTGGCTTGCCTCAACTTGAATTTCAACTCCTCGCCCCTAACTGCGCCCAAATAGAGAAACTGATCGTTTCAGATAGACGCCTTTTTGCCCTGACAAGCCAAAATCGTCTTCATGCCTGGGACATGGTCACTAAAAAACTGTTCCTCTCTTTGGATAGAATCTATGAATTTCATGTGGAGGATGATTGTATTTTCGCTTTAACAGGGAATTATGATTTCGATAGAATCCTCAAAGTTTGGGATTTTCGTCATCTATCTATCTGAAAATGAACTGTGTAAATTTTTCATAAATTTTACAGGGATATACCCAAGGAACTTCAAAATTTGGTTTTTGACAAAGCGAGTA
>DASUCX010000239.1:0-3202 GCA_036275855.1 Rhabdochlamydiaceae bacterium | reverse complement strand
CCGACGCGGAAGCAGGCCATGTGCAAGCACATGGTCGATGGACGCGGCTGCAAAGGTGGGGATGCTAGCGCAGTCAAAAACCAAATTTTGAAGTTCCTTGGGTATATCCTTTTTTTTCTTTACAACCATCTTAGTTTTGGATAATTAGAGGATATATAGGAGGGATTTATGTTCAAATCCAAGAAAAAATTGATAGGAGTCGTCCTTTTGTTGGCAGGTGTTGTTCTTTTCATTTTTGCTAAATATGAAATCAATCGTGTCGGCAATGCCAAAGCAATGGTCAGCCGAGGAACTGGCATGTTCTCTGGCAATGCTGCCGGCGCTGTCGGTGACTATGCTGAAGGCAAACTCAGCGCCTATGACGCTCCTTTGATGCTGTGCGAAATCGGGGGAATCGTGCTCGTGGTATTAGGAGCCGGGATGCTCTATTTTGGACGCAAAAAATCATAACCTAAAGGAAAATATTGATGCTTACCTGGGCTGTTATTTTTCTCGTGATTGCCATCATCGCTGCGATGTTCGGCTTTCGAGATGTTGCGAACGTCGCAACACAAGTCGCTAAAATCCTATTCTTTATCTTCCTCGTCCTCTTTGTTGTTTCGTTAATTCTGCACTACATACCTACAACGACAATCCAAGTTTCACCCTAAAGATTCCCATCCTGAGATCCCTCAGGATGGGCCCTTTTCAAGAAAAACCTTTGACAAAGAATAACTTTACTTAGGAGATAAGGCCCCTTTCTGGTATTATTTCGGTCTAATTCAAGAAGAAAACAAAAACATGTCATTCCACAATTTAATCGAAGAACCAAAGATTTTAAAAGCCCTTGAAGATTTAGGCTATACCGAACCGACTCCCATTCAAAAACAAGGCATCCCACTCATCCTCACCGGATGCGATTTACGCGGCTCTGCCCAAACCGGAACAGGTAAAACAGCAGCTTTCATTCTCCCGGCTCTTTGCAAATTAGCAAAACCTTCTCAAACGCACGGCCGCGGACCTCGCATTGTGATTTTAGTCCCGACTCGAGAACTCGCTATCCAAGTCGCGGAAGAAGCGACAAAATACAGCAAATATCTCGACCAAGTAAAAACCGTCTGTATTTACGGTGGGGCCCCTTATCCGATTCAAAACCGACAGCTGGCTCGCCCTTATGAGATCCTCGTTGCAACCCCAGGACGACTCATCGACCATATCAACCGCGGAAAAATCAATTTCTCGCGTGTCGAGATGTTCATCTTGGATGAGGCCGACCGGATGCTCGATATGGGATTCATCGGACCTGTGGAGGAGATTGCGGAATCAATCCCTGAATCACGTCAAACGCTGATGTTTTCCGCGACGCTTAAGGGCAGCGTCATGAAACTCTCTGAACGCCTCCTAAAAAGTCCGCAAGAGATCACCATTGCCCATGATCCTGCAAAGCACGATAATATCGATCAACGGCTGCACCATGTCGACAATCTCGAACACAAATACAAGCTGCTCGACCATATCTTAAACAGCAAGGACATCACTCAAGCGATTGTCTTTACCCGTACCAAACACCATGCCGACCAACTCGTCGATAAGCTCATCAAAAAAGGGTTCCGCGCAGGCGCTCTCCATGGCAACATGAACCAGCGTCAACGAACGAAAACAATTATGAGGCTCCGACAAGGAGAGATCCGGATTCTCGTTGCAACTGATGTCGCTGCCCGCGGAATTGATATCCCAGCCATCAGCCATGTGATTAATTTTGATCTGCCTGAAAACGAAGAAGACTACGTTCACCGCATTGGGAGAACAGGTCGCGCCGGCGCAACGGGCACTGCTCTGTCGTTTGCCACTTCAAAAGAGATGGGCTTTGTCCGTCAAATTGAGAAATTCACCCATCAAAAGATGGCGCCTCATACCATTTCCGGATTAGAACCGCGCACAAAGACGCATGCCTCTTCCACCCCAGGCTTTGTTTCCCAAGGGAACTTCCGGCCAAAGCAGAAGAAAAATCACTTTCGCCGTTTTTCTAGAAGGTAGCTTCAAGAGCCTTCAGCTTTTCCATCTGCTGAAGGTTCCACTCATCTGTGCTATAGAGAGTTTCGAACCAAGCGCCCAAGATTTCTTTCACGATCGGTGCCGATGTCAACCTCAAGCTCAATGCCAGCACATTGGCATGATTCCAAATTCTAGCGCCTTTGGCTGTTTCCGCATCACTACAGAGCGCTGCGCGGATTCCGGGGACTTTGTTGGCAACAATGGAACATCCCGTCCCTGTCCAACAGAGCACAATCCCCTCATCTGCCTTCCCTTCCTTGATCTCCTGCATGGCCCTCAACGTAACATCGGGCCAGTCGATTGATTTTTCACCTGCACGGGGACCCACATAATGGACCTCATGCCCCCTCTTCTGGACCTCTTCCAAAAGAACATCGATTAAAGGAAAATATTCATCCGAACTGATCACAATCTTCATAGCTATGCATTTAGGCAATATTTTTAACACACTTGTTGTTTAAACACGCCCATCATACAATATTCCACTCTTAACTACCAGGGCGATTGCATGATAAACCTCTTGACGTGATGCATTCATAGAGAAAAACAAGATGGACAGGATCGACAATGTCGGCAAGATGGGCAGGATAAAAATGAAACCATCCTGCAAATCCTGCCCGATCTTCCCGCGAAGCGGATCCTGTTACTCCTTGCGAGCTATTTATCATGCAATCGCCCTGGGGTAAATAGTCATCAGATAAATGATTCCTGTCTTCACATGATGAAAATAATAACATACTCTAAAACCACCACTTTTCCCCTTAGAAGCAGACTTTAACCTGGTTTTTCTAACACCGCCGCTTCCCTGGATTATGTCGCCCATTTCCGGGTTTTCGGCAAGCACGCCCTTGAAGGTATCAAAATCTTCAAGTTTAAGTTTATGGTCGTTTACCAGTTTCTTTATCCTGTCGGAAAAACGTGGCAGCTCTATTATCTCTCTTTTCATCAGTATACCACAATGTGGGGTATTGTCGTCAATATGACCTATTAAATGCAATAAATTAATTCACTGATTGTCAAAACATTATGAACATATCCCTGTAAACTTTATGGAAAATTTACTTTCATTTTCAGCATCTATGGCATAGCTTCGCTCGGCCATATCACCGTCCCGATATTGTCCTCGCTCAGCTATGTCATATCTATCTGAAAATGAACCGTGTAAATT
>DASUCX010000238.1:0-15648 GCA_036275855.1 Rhabdochlamydiaceae bacterium | reverse complement strand
AATACCCGGCCCTTAAGGGCCGGGGTTCCGCTGGAGGACGGATGAACTCTCAATTTATTCACAACCAATCACAAAGTATCGAGATATTGTTAGATCATATTCTAAAAATTCCTGGAGACAAGATCGTCACCCTTGCCGTTGATAACCAATCGTTTACTATTGATATTAAAGCAAATGGCCAAGTTGGCTATCAAGTTGGTCACAAACAACTTTTCGTAGCCAAACTTCATCGCGCGCTTGTCGAGGGAGGAGGAATGACCATTCGCCAATTTTTATCTATAAGAGTATCGCGAAAACTCAAGAATGGGGAAAAGGGATGGCTCCCAGAGAAAAATCTATACGGCATTGTTTTTCAAAACGGCAAATGGGTAGGTCTTGAAGCTGAAGCCATGCAACAAACTCACGAAACCGATGCGAGCACAGGTAAATCTCTTCCTCGAGAAGAAGGCGTGCATTATCAAACCTTTCCCACCTACTGAATCAATAACAGCAGATCAGCAAACATAAGAGGCAGGAAGCAAACTCACTTTCCCTCCAACAGTTCTTTGTTTCTGGCAGATATTTTAACAACATAGCTTGCTAAGGCTCCAATCATCAGTAAGTAGAGCCCAGATGACCAGACCCAGCCTGTCATCTGATAAAGCGATAAAGAAATCGCTGAGGCCGGCCCCCCGATCAGCTGCGATCCAAGAGAACTTCCCAAGCAAAGAACCGTATATCGGTGCTCAGGAATTACACGTTCGATCGCCCAAGCGTAATATGGCGCTGCAAAGACAACTCCTAAGATCACCAAGATCAAACGAATCGCAATTACCATTCCTAAAGAAGCTCCCCCGACTAAATAGAACAGCGGAATGGCTAAAACCGCAGACCCAAAAGATCCAATGAACATCACCCTCTCTTTTCCGAATTTTTGGGCAAGATAGCCAAAAACCGGCAGCAAGGCCATGTCCACAATCAGAAGCAACGTATTCACCTGCATCACTGCTGTTTTGCTTATGTTTGTCACGAGCGGAACAAAGCCATTCATGAGGACGCAAGGCATCGCATACGTCACAAAGGAAAAGCCTGAAGCAATGATGATTGTTAAGAGCGAGCTGCGGTGCTGCTTCAAAACCTGCAAAAGCGGAAGTCTTTTAACTGGTTTAAAATCTTCTTCTCGTTTCTTTAGACGTAAAAAGACACCAAAGATCGCAGCTAGTCCTCCAATCCAAAAGAGAATTCGCCATCCCTCTTCAATATATCCTTGCAGGCTAAACCAAGCAACCAAGCCAGAGGCAATCACATAACCCACCAATGAAGAGGCTCCGTAAAGCCCGCTGAGCAGACTTCTTTTTTCCTTAGCGGTGTTTTCTAGCAGATAAAGAGCTGCCCCTGTCGACTCCCCTGCAACAAAAAGGCTCTGCAACATCCGAGCAAGAGCAAGACACACAGGCGCCCATGCTCCAACTGTTTTGTAAACAGGTAAAAATCCTATCCCTAAAGTGAAGATAGCAATACCGACTAAAGAACAGCTAAGAGCGATCTTACGACCATATCGATCGCCGATGCGGCCAAAGAAAAGCGAGCCAAGAGGCTTTGTTACGAAGCCGAGCGGAAGCATCGCATAGGTTAAAATCAGCGCTGTCACAGGATCTGCGGGACCAAAGAACAGCGGCGCGATGAACGGCGCCATCAGGCCAAAAAGCGCCTTATCATAATTGCCTAGAACATTGCCGATCATACCGGCAAAGTGTTTAAACATATTCACACTCCTTACGCTAGTATTACCTAGATCGAGTTATAAGAGTTTATCGCTAACGCGAACTTTCAGCCCCGCGAGGGGCACCTCTGGTGATGGAGCAGGAGTGTAAATGAATAAAAAGAAAAAGACCACTCAAAAGAGTGGTCTTTTGAAGGGTATTGATTTCTATGAATGTAAAATTTTTTCCAACTTAACAATAAGCTGAGGAATATCCTCAGTAGCAGTGCTCCATATAATCCGATAACTGATATCGAAATATCCATGGATTAACTGGTTTCTCATTCCTATCACTTCTTTCCAAGGAATATCAAGAATTTTAGCTTGAGACATTGGAGATACAGCATTAGCAGCCTCACCGATCAAAAGCAATTTACGGATGATTCCTCCAAGCAGCAACCTATCCTGTTCTAAATCAGATGCCTTTTTGTTGGCAATATGCTGACATATAGCTTTAGCTGCATCCAGCATATGGCTAAGAGACTGTTAACGGATTTAGTTTCTGTCGATTTTCGGGTTCTTTTGAGCCTATTTTCGATTTATTTTCGGGGGTTAATATCTCAATTTGTATATTGACCCCCGAAAAAAAATCGAAAATAGGCCAAAATAATCCCGAAAATCGACGAAACCTAAATCCGTTAACAGTCTCTAAGTCGATTTAAATCCTTCCTGTCCATATAAGAGGTATGATTGTTGGATAACTTCTTTTCTAAAAAGTTTGCTGATGTCTTCCGGCGTTCTGAGATCTACTTCTCGGCCAATATTTCTTGAAAGCTCTTCCTTCATTTCAACAATGCTAAAAAGGCCTGGGACGTGCTCCGGATCAAACTCCACTAGGACATCAACATCACTTGTATTAGAGAAATGGTTAGTTAATACGGATCCAAATAGAGCAAGTTTGATGATATGATGTGACTTACAAAAACTTTCAACCCAGCTTTTAGAGATTTTAATCCTCGGCTCCCCTGAGTACATATCTCCCTCCTTTCTCCCATTATAAAACTCAAGTAACCCTAGTGGCAAGAATATCTTTACTAAAAGAAAAAGACCACTCAAAAGAGTGGTCTTTTTGAGAAAGAATTATGCGTCTTTTTTCTTTTGGACCATTTGGATATAGGCGACGACATCGCCGACGGTTTTGAGCTTTTCAGCATCTTCTTCAGAAATATCAAAATCGAAACGCTCTTCAAACGTCATAATAAGCTCTGTGAGGTCGAGAGAATCGGCATTGAGATCCTCAATGAATGATTTTTCAAGCGTAACATCTGCTGCGTCAACTCCGAGTTGCTCAACAACGATGTCTATGACGTCTTTTTCTAGAGATGACATAAGCATAGTTTTCCTTTTTTGTTACAAAATCACATGACCATTCCGCCGTCGACGGTCAACACTTGTCCCGTGATATAATTGGACCAGTCGCTGGCTAAAAAAATTGCTGCATTTGCAACTTCTTCGGCACTGCCCAGTCGATTCATCGGCACTTGTTTCAAAATTCCGTCCCTCTGCTCATCGGTTAAAGCATCGGTCATCGATGTTTTAATAAAGCCTGGAGCAATACAATTGACGCAAATGCCACGGCTCGCAACCTCTTTGGCCAGTGACTGGGTAAACCCAATCATCCCAGCTTTCGAGGCCGCATAATTCGTCTGTCCTGCATTCCCATTCAGACCGACAACGGACGTGATATTGATAATCTTTCCGCGTCGTACCTTCAACATGGGTCTAACAAGAGCTTGGCACGTATTATAAACAGACTTAAGATTCACGGCAATGACTCGATCCCAATCGTCTTCGGCCATCTTCATTAAAAGACCGTCGCGCGTGATTCCGGCGTTATTGACAAGAATATCAATTTTTCCAAACTCGGCTAAAATTTCTTGAAGGGCCTGATCGACTGCTTTTTTATCGGAAACATCGGCAAGTTTAACAAGAAATTTTTGATTAGGATATCTTTGTTGGAGGAGTTCAAGAACTTCTTTCGCCCTTTCTGCATTGGTGCCGAAGATCGCTACGTGGGCGCCTTCTTTAGCAAAGGCAAGAGCAATTTCTTTTCCGATGCCAGCAGTCCCGCCTGTGATAACAGCGACTTTATCTTTGAGATGATAATGCATATACTTCTTCTAATTGTGCTAAATCTGATGTTTTTTCGATGTTCAATGTTTGTCCTTTGACACCGATTTTTTTATTCATCCCGCTTAATGTCTTGCCAGGCCCAATTTCAACAAAGAGGTCAACCTCGTCTAAAAGGCGGATCCCCTTTTCCCACTGTGTCGGGCTGGCGACTTGAGCGACAAGATGGTCGCGGATTTGAGAAATTGAGTCAACAAAATCTCCAGGCACATTCATGACAAACTGGACGGAACTTTCTATTAAGGAAACAGAAAGGAGCTGGCTTTTCAACTTCTCTTGAGCCGAGCGCATCAAAGGAGTATGAAAAGCCCCTGACACTTCTAAAGGAAGGACACGCTTAGCACCTTGAGCTTTTAACCGCTCTTCCGCTTCAGCCATTGCGCTCGTCAGTCCAGCGATCACCACTTGCCCGGGACAGTTTAAGTTGGCGATCCAAATGTTTTCAGGAAGGTGCGCAGCCACAATTTGCGGATCAAGTCCTAAAACAACACGCATTGTGCTGGGCTTTTCTTGACACGCTTCTTGCATATACGCGCCGCGCGCTGCAACGATCCGCAGAGCATCGGCAAAAGAAATACGTCCAGAGGCATATAAAGCCGTGTACTCCCCTAAGCTTAATCCCGCGCAAATCGACGGCTGCAACTGGGGATAAAGCTGCTGGATCACACGCAAAATGGCAACGCTGACGATAAAAATCGCCGGCTGGCTATTCTTGGTCAGTGTAAGTTCAGACTCAGGCCCTTCGAGGATCAGCTTGGTGAAATCCATCAAGAGAATTTTAGAGGCTTCTTCGAAGGTTTCACGGACGATCGGATATGCTTCATAAAAATCTTTGGCCATGCCGACATATTGAGCGCCCTGTCCAGGAAAAATAAACGCGATTTTATTCATGCGTTAGGATCGAGGCTCCCCAGGTAAGGCCGGCTCCAAATGCTGTAAGGAGAATATTGTCGCCTTTCTTGACGTTATTTTGCCGGAGCATTTCATCTAAGGCAATGCCGACAGAAGAGGCCGAGGTATTCCCGTATTTATGGATGGTAATGAAGACTTTTTCCATCGGCACTTCGAATCGTTTGGCGAGCGCTTCGATAATCCGCATATTGGCTTGATGAGGAATGAGCCAGGAAATCTCGCTTTCTTGGATGCCTGCCCGATCGATCACTTCTTTCGACGCCGACTCCATCCGGCGAACGGCATGTTTAAACACCTCTTTTCCTTCCATCTGGAGAAAGTGGAGGCCGCCATCGACGCTTTCACGGGTTGCCGGCTGGCGGGATCCTCCGGCAGGAAGAATCAGCAGCTTGGCTAGCTCGCCATCGGATCCAAGTGAAATTTCACGAATCGCCAGTCCTTTCCCTTCTAAAGAGATCACAGCTGCAGAAGCTCCATCTCCGAAAAGCACACACGTATTTCGGTCGGTATAATTTACGATGCTGGAGAGTTTTTCTGCAGCGATCACAAGAATGTTTTTATAGATCCCCGATTCAATGAACGCTTTTGCCATGCCTAAAACGTAAAGATAGCCTGTACAGGCAGCTTGGACATCGACCGCCGCCGCTTTCGTTGCGCCGAGCTGGGTCTGGATCAGGCAAGCCGTGCTAGGAAAGATGTAATCGGGTGTCAGGGTTGCAAATAAGATAAGGTCTAGGCTTTCGGCCGGGATTTTAGCCGCTTCTAACGCTTTTTTAGCCGCCGCCAGGCCCATATCCGAAGTGAATTCATCCCCCCGAGCAATACGGCGCTCTCTCATCCCTGTACGGCTGACGATCCACTCGTCGCTCGTTTCGACCATCTTCTCGAGGTCTTGGTTAGACAGCACTCTTTCAGGGACGTAGCTCCCCGTACCAACAATTTTAGCCCTCCTGTTCACTTGGGTCTCTTGGCGATTAAAATTTTTCATACCCTCCCATTATACCTCAAAACCCCAAAAAAGGAAACTTCAATCAAATTTTGGGATGGGTTCAAATGATTTTTAGGAATTGTTTGAAAAAAGATTTAAATCAACTTGCGTAAAAAAAGCAAAAGACAATTTTTCTTTTAAGAAAATTATTGAACCTTGATTTAATGACTGTTTTTATGTAGACTTTTGCCAAAAAAAAGGAGTTTTTATTTCAGCCTTTAATTCTTCTATCCAACAAACACCTGTTACTAGGGTTAACCCATCTATAGCTCTTGCACACTTAGATCTGAGTAGAAATCCAAATAGTCCTCTGACAAAGATAATGGCTCTGAATCCGAATTCTTTGTTGTTTCAACAAGCCAGAGACGTGGCAAATTCTCTTTACCTTTGGGAAGAACAAATAGACGCTCATATAGAAATTGCAGAAGCCGACCCTTATCATGACTTTAGCCCTGCAAAAAAGTGTGCAGCTAAGAGTGAGCGCGTAACCGATTTTGAGAACTTTTGTAAAGAGTACACTGCAAAGGAGAAGCCGTCTGACTATGACTCTGACCATGACAAACAAACATTCCTGTGCTTGGAGATTGCTGCCAATCGGGATTTACAAATGCAAGAAACTCTCATAAAAAAGATTAGAAATGCTGAACAACGGTACGGTCGCCACCCTGCTACTGAAGACGCAGTAGATCATACAGTAGAAAGCGATAATCACTCGCGCCCTCTAACCGAGACCCTAGCAGTCATGATTTCTCAGAATCCCTGTCCTGAAATGATCCAAAATGCTAAAGCCTTTGCCCAATCCATAAAATGCCTTTTCGATCGCGTCCGTGCTCATATAGCAATTGCTAGCATCGACACTCAACATGATTTTAGCTTGGCAGAAAAGCATGCTTTCAGTGTCTTAGAATCAGACACTTCACAATTCGAAAAAGAGCCGAAAAGTAGAGAAAGTAACGATGTCTACCTGGGGCTCATTGCAGAAGCTAAAGCTCTTTTCGATCTGCCTTCAGCTAAAGTTTTGGCAGATACTATTATGGATCCCTCCATAAAAGAACTGTCCTATCTTCGGATTGTCGATATTGAAGCTCAAACCGATATTGGAGCAGCTAAAAAGACTCGGGATACGAATATCAAAGACCCCAATATGATAGACTATGCTACTAGATATATCGCCATTAGCCTAGCTAAAAAAGATCTAACGGCAGGCAAAGCGATGGCAGCTTCTATCAAGGACGAGCACCATCAAAAACAAGCTTTATCAGCAATTGCCCAGCTTGAAGCTGGGCAGTAAACGACTTTTGTGCAGCTTCCTTGCATAACTAAACGTTATTTTTGATAAATGGTATACTACGCAAATACGGTCATTTTAGGAAAGAGCGCATGGGACGACCTTCAAACACTCTGCGCGCTACCTTACTATGCGCTCCAACCTTCTCGCCATATTCAGTTCATTCAGTGGAAAGATGGGAAGCTACACCCTCTTGACCACGATGAAGCTTGGAAAGTCTCCTCTGTTGCCAGGTTCATTCTCACATCAAGCAAGAATATTTCGTCTTTCTACAATCTCAATTTCTGGGTGAAATTTGCCTGTTTGGTTGTGATCTGGGCAGCAGTACCAGCCTTAATTAAGCGTGATAAAGGGTTCGTTGCGGCTTTTGCCCTTGCAGCCACTCTCGCTCATCTGTTTTTCTCAATGGTCGTGGCTGTTTTTCGCCAGAGCTCGATGCTGCACGACATCGTCACTTGCCCAAACACCTTAGTTCAAGATCTCGATGAGCGCAAAAAGCTCCCTTCAGCCCCCACTGCCACAGAAGCCCTTTCTGCACCAATCATGCCCCTGGAGGTTGAAGATCTCGATAAGTTCCTTTCAGCCCCCGCTGCTACGGAAGTCCTTTCTGCACCAATCACAACTCTGCCCTCGGACATCGTGAAGGAAATTTTACGTCGTTTGACAGCGCTTCAACCCTTTGGCTCGACTTGCAAATGGGCGGCAATAATCTGCCATGGGGCGGAATTTAAACCACGTCTACACCTACCACGCTTACCCAGAGCTCTTCTTCAAAGCTTGAAAGAGCCCCTGTTAGAACAGATGAAATTTATGCGGTGCACATCCCGGCTGCTTAGAGATGCAATGAACGAACCTGTGTCTGGAATGGAAGAGTATCCTCCAGGGAAGGCCTTTTTATGCATTTATTTTCACAAAGAGACCATTCCGCTTTGGCTTCCTGCCATTGAGTTGGAATACCCCCTTGCACCTTTTATCACCGTCAATTCCGATTGGCTGGGCAAGCACCATTTCTTTTACACAGTGACCCCTGTGAAAACCCTCGCGCTGATTTTCACTTACGACAGCAACTATAAGCTCTCGGACAGTTCAAGTCTCTACTGTAACAAAGATCGGCATGTTCTTACCCTAACGCAGATCTCCCCCTTTCACAAAAATGAATGGTGGCTGGTTTTTCAAGCCTGGAGCGGATCATCACAAGAATATAGCCATGCTTATCTAAGTGGAAATCCGGCTACATTTAAACGAAATCTTCTCAATAACCGCGCTATTCGCATTCTCTTCAACGATGAGGGCCAAGTCGTCCCTGAGTGTGAAGCTGTCTGGGATTGGTTTACGCGGTTCCTGAATAAGCAAGAAGTCGGCTTTTTTAACGACCAAGAAAGCTTTTGTCCCAACGAGGCCACTCCTCAACAAAGATACTACATGCAGCTCCAGAAGGTTTGAAAGTTAAATCGAACTTTTGAAAGAAAAATTGCAAGAAAGTCAAAATTTGTGCGATAACATATCTTTATGACGAAAAAGGCAATCTCTTTCCTTCTCATTACTCTCATGTGCTTTACCTCGACAGTCGAAGCCGCGGACGACCTTCAAGACCACGCAGAAAGTACAGATGAAATCTGGCGCACCGGTTCGGGGGCCCATGACGGCTCTTATACCGCCATTAGCACTTCGATGATCGGTTGGGGGATCGGCCTGGCCATCGGCATTGGTATTCTCTGTGCCGTCCTTCGTCCTAGCACCAATAGCAGTAGCAGCAGCAGTGCCCATTGCCACTAAAAGAATCAAAACTTTTTTAATCGCTTCTTGCGTACTAGGAGGGTGCTACAACGCACCTGAACAACCTTCGACGAAAGAAAGCGTTGTTCACTTGATTACAGAACCTTCTAAAACCCCAAAAAAGCAGACTCAAGAACCGTATCATTGCTTTTTCATCCCTCCTAAAGGATGGCAGTTTGCTGATCAATCGAAACTTTCCCATCGAATAAAAATCTGTTTTTTAGGCAAAACTTCGAATAATTTACAACCGTCCGTCAACCTTGCGACAGAAAAGGTTAACATCTCCCTAAAGGCGTATATTGAGATCGTAAGAAGCGACTGTGCAAAAGATCCTAATTGCGTCTGGCGAGATTTAGGCAAATATCACACTCCACTGGGCGAGGGAAGATTAACCGAACGGGAAATGAAAACCAAGTGGGGCCTCGCGCGTCAGGTCCAGCTGATCGTCATTAAAGACAATCAAGCCTATATTCTGACTGCCGGAGCCCTTAAAGAAGAGTTTTCAAGCCATTACCAAGATTTTGAAGCCGTTTTAAAATCGTTGACAATCACAGACGACTTGACCAGTCCGATCATGCCTTTGGAAAAAAGAGCGCTTTTGCAATCAAAGATCAAAACATTGGAGGCCGATTTTGATGCTGCAATGACGAAAGCAGAAACCGTGGAAAAAGCTTTTAACACGGTGGACTTTCAAAAAGAAACCTGGGAACCTTTCCACCAAATGATCATTAACGACTTTACTGAAATGGGTCCCTACTGGCAAATTCTTTTGCTAAGAGATATACAATACCAACTCCTCAAGAGGCATTCATGAAAAGATTTATCACTTTACTCACCTGTGCTGCTTTCACTCTGGCTTCTGTCCATGCAGATGAGACGCCTCCTCTGCCTCCAGTTGGTAATTCTGCGCCTTCTCATGCCACCGAGGACGGTATGGCAATCTCTCCGGAACTCTCCGATGAAAATACAGATGCGCCTCCAAATACGGATAGGAAGCAAGTCGGCCAGGCCGCCGAGGATGGATCCAAAGCAGCTGGCAGCGGCGCAGGCAAATACGTGCTTGCCGCCTGTGCGATTGCCGTCGGGGTTGCTGCCTTGATCCTCGTTTCCCAACACTCGGGCCATAAAAAATGAAATCAGGTTGGGCTTTTCTTCTCCTTTTTCTTGCTGGCTGCCAGTCCAATAAGTCATGGGAGGTTTCTCATGTCCAGGCCGGAACAAAAGAGTATCATTCTGCTCGCCTTTCGTATCCGGTCCAAGATGCCGTCAATGGCATCGGGATTGAAATGATCTGTGCCCAGGGGCTGATCAACACTTATCTCGAAGTCCACTCTCAGCATGTTCCTGCGTATCAAGGCAACGAAAAAGAAGCGCTCGTGATTTTAAAGATCGAAGGAAAAACCTTTCAGGGAATCGGCCACCGCCATGAAGGCGGACAGCGCGTTTCTCTCCCACCTCAACTCCATCAATTGCTGACCGACTCTCTCCAGCTAAACCAGCCCGTCACTGTTTTGCTGGAAGGGTATTTTACAACGTTAGATCCTAAAGAGTTTTCAGAGCAGTTCCGCGAGCTGCAATCTGAACCTATTAAAAACCCCTTTCAACTCCCCTTTAAGGTGTTATGAATAAACTAGATCAGCTAAAGAAATTCACGATTGTTGTTTCGGATACCGGAGAATTTGAAGAGATCAAAAAATACCATCCGACCGATGCGACAACAAACCCCTCATTGATCTTAGCCGCTTCGACAAAACCGGAATATCAGTTCCTGATTGAAGAAGCGATCACCTATGGACAAAAACATGGAAAAACAAAGCCGGAGCAGATCACTCTTGCCATGGACAAAGTCTTTGTGAATTTCGGCTTAGAAATCCTCAAGATCGTCCCAGGGCGCGTCTCGACCGAAGTCGATGCCCGCCTTTCTTTCGATGTCAAAGGCTCAGTCCAAAAAGCCCGTCAACTGATCGCTCTCTACGAAGCCTCCGGCATCGATCGGAAACGGATCTTAATCAAACTTGCCTCGACTTGGGAAGGGATCCAAGCCGCGGCGATCCTTGAGAAAGAAAAGATCCATTGCAACATGACGCTTCTCTTTTGTTTAGCCCAGGCCATTGGATGCGCAGAAGCCCATGCAACGCTCATCTCTCCTTTTGTCGGACGGATTCTCGATTGGTACAAAAAAAATGAAGGCATTGAGTCGTACTCCCCAGAAAAAGACCCCGGCGTGGTCTCCGTCACCCAAATCTACACCTACTATAAAAAGATGGGCTACAAGACCCAGATCATGGGAGCCTCCTTCCGCAATACCGATGAAATCTTAGAACTGGCCGGATGCGATCTATTGACGATTGCACCAAAACTTTTAGACGAGCTGCAAAAAGCGAGCGGCGATGTTCCCCGCAAGCTTTCCCCTGAAGCCGCCAAAAAAGCCGACGTTCAAAAGGTCAATGTCGATGAAGCGACCTTCCGCTGGATGTTATGCAACGATGCCATGGCCTCCGACAAGCTGTACGAAGGCATCCGCAACTTCAGCAAAGATATCGTGAAGCTACAGCAGCTGCTTTCATCCCGGATGTATACTGCGGTCGGCTTGAAACGTTAATTTGGATCGCGCCAAAACCCCGGGATTCGACGATCGTAAACAGGTCAATATTAGCAATATGGACCCGCTTACGATCGTCGAATCGCGGGAGTTTTTGCGCAGATCCAAATTAACGTTTCAAGCCGACCGCAGTATAATTATTCAAATCTCGCTAGTCCCTTATTGCGGCTTTTCTCAAAAGCCCAATAAAACACATAGATGCTCAAAATGAGATAGAGAACATTCAGGAAAAGACTGATCCAGGCATTGCTCCAAGGGAAAGAATTTCCTCTGAGAATCGAACGCATCCCCTCAAAGACATACGTTGTCGGCAAGCACCAGGAGATCTTTTGCGCCCAACCCGGCAAAGTGCTCACTGGATAAAAAACCGCGCTAAAGGGCGCAAACATATACGCCGACATCCATGCCAGCATCTGGAACCGTTGTCCCCAATAAATCACGATGGAAGCGGCTAAAAAGCCAATCACCCATCCCGACATCATGAGCAACGCAAGAAACGGCAAAAAGGCCCATCCCAGCGTGAATACATTGAGTGCATAAAGCAAATAGACAAAGACCACTCCAAAAACGAGCGCGATACAAACCTTGCAAAGCGAGAGCATGATCACACCCATGATCCACTCGCTTGTCTTTAGAGGAGTAGAAAACAGGTTCACGAGGTTCCTATTCCAGAACTCCTGTAGGAGATTAACTGAAATCTCATAATTGCCCCTCCATACGATCTGCCAGAAAATAAGTCCTGTCAAAACAACGAGGGCCACATTGGAAACGCCCGGCTGGTTCTGTTGGATCCACACAGTGGTGAGTCCCCATAACGCAATGTCAATCGCTGGCCAATAGAGCAAATCGGCGATCTGGTCGAGTTTTGCAAAGAGATAAAAATACCGGAGAAACACACCCCAAGATCTTTTTAGATTCATCGTTTCACCATTTTCAAGAAATAGTCTTCTAAATTCGGCTGATTGATCCGAATGCTGGAGTAGGAAATATTTGCCCGAGCCAGTTCAATTAAAAACGGCGCGATAAATTTATCTTCCATTTCCAGTTCAATCCATCGGTGGTCGCTCTTGCAGGAGAATTTTTTCTCGCTGGCCATGGCGACAATTTTTTCCATCCCCTCAACAATCACCAATTCCAAGCGGGAATGTGAGATCGTCTTGACGAGGTTTTCCGGGATATCGTTGGCAATGATCTTACCTGATTGCAAGAACAAGATCCTGTCGCACAGCTCTGCCACTTCATCCATCTTATGGGAAGTAAACAACATCGACGTCCCCTCTTGCTCTCGTTGCTCCAAAAGAAACGCGCAGACCTCTTTGGCCATATCGGGATCCAAAGATGCTGTCGGCTCGTCTAAGAGCGCAATTTTTGGTTTAACCAGGAAAGCCTTCACCAGGATCAGCCGCGTCAGCTGGCCCGCAGAAAGCTGCGTCACTGTCGCATCGTACTTATCGGCAATTCCAAACCGCTCCAAAAGCGGAACACTCCGCTTTTTGATCTCAGCCCCTGAAAGCCCATACAATCGACCAAAAACCTCGAGATTTTGCCGGATCGTCAACTTCCAAGGAAGGTTGACATAGGTGCTGGCAAAGGCAACATGCTGCAGCACCTCAGACCGGTTCTTTTTAAAATCTTTTCCAAAATAAAGAATCGATCCTGACGAATACGTCAGCGTCCCAAGCAGCATATGGATAGTGGTCGTCTTCCCCGCTCCATTGGGCCCAAGCAGGCCAAGGATCTCCCCTTTCTCTAAGCCAAAGGAGATCCCATCGACGGCAATCATCGGAGGCTTGCCGGGAAACTTCTTTGTCAGTTTTTCAACAGAAAGAATCGCAGTCATAAATTGAAATCTTCGTAGAAATTAATCTTAAAATGAACCCAAAACATACTGTAATCGCGCGCGCTTTAAGGCGCATCAAGTGCAAAGTGGGCCACCCCTTAAAAAACTGAGGTTAGTAAGGCCAATGCTTAGACAGCATTGCAGTGTAAAAAAACGAATTATTTTGAAGCTACCATAAGAGCTGGATCTCCTAAATAGGGTCATCTTAGCAGATTTTTAAATTATCGTCCAAGGATTATTCACAGCTTCTGATTGGGTTTTAGCTTTAAAAGGAATTCGGAGCAGGGTAAACACAGAACATTACCCTTCATGAGTCGATCTGTTCCACGATAGAGAAAAATCGCCTTGGCTTCAGGGTAGTCTTCTAGAAAAATATTTAAATGCCGCAAGTCGTCTCCCGAAATTTGACGGGTATTTTTCACTTCGATTGCCCAAAAACCTAGAGGGCTGTGGAGGATAAAGTCAACCTCAACTCCTGAACGAGTCCTCCAAAACGAAAGGGTATTTTCTCCAGACGTATAATCGCACCAAGCTCTTAATTGCTGAGCCACTAATCCTTCTAAAGCGGGTCCTTCTAATTCTGTGAGAGGATCTTCTATCGACTGCGGTCTTATTGCTCGGAAAACACCGGCATCAAAGTAATAAAATTTCGAATGGGAGCTGAGTTCTCTTTTTGCTCTCTTTGTGAACACTTGAAGCTGAAAAGCGATTAAGAGATCTTCGAGAATTGAAATCCAACTATTAACAGTCGTTCGTTTGACCATGCATTCACGTGCGACATTTGTCAGGTTAAGCTGGGAACCATGCGAGAAACTAATGGCCTGTAAAAAGCGAGCAAAAGGCTCAATATTGCGCACAATCCCTTCGGCCTTCACTTCTTCTTCCAAGTAAAGAGCCACATACGTTTTAAGAGTTTCTGTTGGATCATGTTCATCAAAATACAGGGGAAGAAGCCCATATTTTAAAGCCTTTTCTAGATCAAACGATTCTCCCACTTCACTGGCCATGAACGGATGGAGCTCTTTTTTCAACGCTCTCCCGGCAAGAAGATCCACCCCTTCTCTTTTGAGCTTACGCGAACTCGACCCCGTCAAGACAAAAATCCAGCCTTTTTTCTCTTCAATTAGAACATGTACTAGAGAAAGGAGCTCTGGCACTTTTTGGATCTCATCGATGATCACAACCTGCCCTTTAGGCTGGGCCCGGACAAGCTCTAATAAATATTGTGGGTTGCTTGCTAGCTTTAACCTCAATTCGGGCAATCGGAGGTCAATGATGAGTCCCTGAGGATGCCTTAGCTTAGCCATTGTTGACTTCCCCGTGCCCCTAGGTCCAAAGAGAAAATAGCTTTTATTGGGCTCTTCAAAAAATCTCTTGATATATTCTGTCATTCTGAGACTCAATATGACATTTCCGATGTCGAATTGCAAACTTTTTTAGACTAACCATGCAAAATGACATCGCAAATGTCAATTTGAGTCTCAATTTGACATTTTACGACTTTGGTTCGGGGGGAATGGCAATCAATTGATATTTGCCCTCACTACCAACCACTTTAAAGCAACCTTCCTCTTTTTTTGCCTCTGTCAATTCGACTTCTGCCCCCTCTAGCGGCTTGATGTTAATTTTGAATGTTTCAGCTTCAAACACAAACGGCTCACCCCACTGGAGGGAAACGTCTTGAGTCGACTCCTTTTTCTCGAATGCAGGTTGGGATTCTTCAAATTCGACATATGCTTTAGTTTCCTTACGATCGGCAGTCACACTCAGTTGCAGATCGACACGAGTATCTGAATAGTTGGTTTTTACGATTTCATCAGAAACTTCATCTACGACAATTTTAGGAACCCCCAAAATTGTCCATCCAGGAGTAGCGTGGTAACTAATAGAATTGCTAGTTTGATTTTCCCCTGAAAACATAAACGTTGGTGACCGGGTTGTTTGTTTTTTGTCTTCTATCCGTTGTTTGATTGAAGAATTCACTGTCGCTTGGGCGGCAACTAGAGGATGGAGCCCGATGTAAACTTCATATTGCGCCGTTTTGGGATAACTCATCCAAGATCCATGGTTATAACCAACTTCTAGGGATGCTTTTATCAAACAACATTGATTAAGCGCTTTGTCTGGGAGATAGTCTTTTCGAAGCTTGACTAAAAAATTGAGACGTTCTTTTGCCGCCTGTGTCGGCGTAAACTTGTCCTGTCCCACAACCAATCGAGCGGCATTATAGGCAACAGCATTTTCAAATAATCCTTTAAAAGAGACCTCGAAACAATTCTTTTTTACGTAAACATGCGGGTGCAATGTTCCAGCTAAGCGGGGCTCCCATGAATGAAATTGTAATGCTACGATAAAGCTCTGAGCGCGCTGA
>DASUCX010000237.1:0-6906 GCA_036275855.1 Rhabdochlamydiaceae bacterium | reverse complement strand
GGGAGGCAAACGAGGGAGCAAATGAGGAAGTAGTAAAAAAGAACAGTGTGTTCTTTTTCAGTATGGGAAAGCTGTCTCAATGAGACCATATTAATGCTCAGCAGTATCCCAGATGCTAGCGCAAACAGTGTGCCAGGCTGAATGACTGCTGCCTCTGGTTTCAGGATCAAAATAATTCCTAAAAAACCACCAATCAAACCCGGCCAAAGAATATGTCTCATTGGAATTTTGAGCCAGATCCAAACAACAAAAGGAATCCAAAGGGGAGAAGAGTTAACGAACAACATGGTGTTAACAAGCGAGATTTTTTGAACCGCTGTGAAGCTAAACCAAATTGAAACCAAACTAATCAAAGACCGAAATAAAATCAGACCAAACCGTTTTGTTTGGAAGAGGCCCCATCCGTGTTTTTTTATCCAAGGGAGAAATGTCATCAGTCCGATTAAATTTTGAAAAAATAAAACGGTGGGGATCGAGACCGTCTTTGTCGCAAAACGCGTTCCGATTGTCATTAGGGTAAAAAGCAGCCAGGCAATGAGCATATACCCTATGCCTACGGCATGCTGATGAGGTTTCTGATCCATAATTGATGAGTAGCAGGAAATGGGATGCGATGCAAGATCTATACCGTAATAGGTCTTACAAGCCCTCGGATGGCTTCCAAAAGAGGATCTAGCCCCTGTTCTTCAAGTGCAGAAATCTCAAAGATCTTTGCAGAGGGCGTTTCTTGGCAAAAGAGCTGCGCGTGTTCTTTGGCGCCTTCCATATCGATCTTATTGAGGACGATCAGGGAGGGCTTTTCTAAAAGCTCGGGTTTATAAGCTCTAAGCTCGTTTTGGAGGACTCTAAAGTCATCGATCGGCTCCCTACCTTCAATCCCGGAGGCATCAATCACAAAAATTAGAGCGGCCGATCTTTCGATATGGCGTAGGAATTCAAATCCCAGGCCGCGATCAAGATGGGCCCCTTCAATAATGCCGGGGATATCGGCGAGGAGGACGCGAGCCTGGTCAGGATAATGGATATAGCTGAGGTTGGGGAAGAGAGTGGTGAACGGATAAGCCCCGATTTTAACGGCTAAATGAGTGATACACGACATAAGGGATGACTTGCCGGCATTGGGCATCCCAATGAGGCCTACATCTGCAATCAGCTTGAGCTCTAACTCGATTTCCAATGTTTCCCCTTCTTCACCTTCCGTGCAGATATAGGGGGCCTGGTTGGTCGAGGTTTTGAACCGGTCGTTGCCTTTTCCGCCTTTGCCGCCTTTGCACAGGAGCTCCGTCCGTTCTTTTTCAACAAAATCATAGAGGATTTCGCCGGTGAGGGCGTTTTTAATGAGGGTGCCGGGAGGGATTTTCAAAGTGACGTCGTCGCCGTCTTTGCCGGTGCAGAAATTATATCCGCCCGGCTGACCGTTTTTAGCAACGATGATGCGCCTGTTGCGGTGATTTTCTAACGAGACGACTTGGTGGTCGGTGGCGATGTAGATGGAGCCGCCTGTCCCACCGTCTCCGCCACAAGGGCCGCCTTTAGGGATGTATTTTTCTCGACGCCAAGCAATGACGCCATTTCCACCGCGGCCGGCTTTGAGAGAGAGTCTGACTTTGTCGACAAACATACGATTCCAATATACCAGAAACTTGAGCTGGAAGAAATGGTATAATTTTCTCTACTATTAAGGAAGTGGAGTGACTGAGACGTAAGTTTTAAGCCCTTTGCGGTAAGAAACAACGCCATCGATTAAAGAAAAGAGTGTATCATCTCTCCCGACTGCGACGTTCTTAGCAGGGGACCATTTCGTGCCACGTTGGCGGACCAGGATGCTCCCGGCTGTGACAAACTGTCCAGCAGTTGCTTTAATGCCTAACCGTTGCGCTTTTGAATCTCGACCGTTACGTGTTGAGCCTTGACCTTTCTTATGTGCCATAGTGGGTTATCCTACGATCTCTGTGATTTTAACTCGATGATAGGTCTGGCGGTGGCCGACTTTGCGGCGAACGCCTTTCCGTTTTTTATATTTGAAGGAGATGACCTTTTCTCCTTTGACTTCTCCAAGAAGCTCGCCTTTGACAGAAGATTTTGTGATATAAGGCGCTCCAACGGTGACCTGCTTGCCATCATTGAGAAAGAGGACGTTTTTAAAAACGATAGACTTCCCTTTTTCAGAATCAAGTAACTCAACATCAATGACTTCGTCTTTTTCAACCCGGTACTGTTTGCCGCCGGTCTCAATGATTGCGTACATGTTTTAACCTCAAAATTGCAAATGTAGAAAACATCTTAATCTAAGAGGCTGATTCTCTTCAAGTCAGACTTGATAGGAGCGTTCTATGAAGAGATCTTAATTAGTTAAATTTTTATTTCAATAATTAAAATTATTGATTAATGTTAATTATATGAAGAGAAAAGATGGGGTGGGGGATTGTTATGAAACCTTTTAATAAGAGAAAGTCTTCGAAGATCACCTCTAAGAACCATCGTAAACATAAAACGTCCAACCGGGAAGAAGAGAGGAAGGTTCCAACGAACATCCCTAATATCCAACCGGAGGATCTCCTTAACAACAATAAGTAGAGAAAGTTATGAAAAAACAGTATCGACATGCTCAAGCCAAAAGAATGAGAAAGCCATCTAAAAAAAGCAAATGGCGCAAGATAGTCGAGCGCTACGCGGCCTTATAATCTCTGACAAGATTGAGCAGATAGAAAGCTGCTGCCGTCAAAGCAATTGTGGCTCCCGGCGGCCAGTTCACGAAATACGATAGGATCAGACCGACGGTCGTAAACAGACACCCAAGGATCACCGCCCACCCCATCATCTTCGAAAGTCGTGGACTGAAGCTTCCGGCAATTGCCGCAGGGATCGCCAGCATTGCAATAATCAAGATCGCCCCGACCACCTGGATCAAAATCACCACAGAGATCGCCACTAAGACCAATAAGAAAAGGTAGTATTTTGTGACGGAGATTCCTTTGAGCTGTGCTTGATTCTCATCAAAACAGACCGCCTGGAATTTTGCGTGGAAGATCATAGTCGTCAGCACAATCAATCCCGCGAGCGAAATAAGCAAAATTAAGTCGCTGGTCGACGTCCATAAGATATTTCCAAACAAAAAGTTCATCAGCTCGACATTGTAGCCCGGGGTGAGCGATACAAAAATCACTCCGATCGCCATCCCTGTCGACCAGATGGCAGCGATGACAGTGTCTTCTCGCTGTTTATGTTTCAAATGGATCCATCCGATCAAAAAGGCTGATAGAATCGCGGCAATTAAAGCGCCATGGAGGGGATTCATCCAAGAGATATCATAGGTCCGTTTCATCCAGAGGAAGATCCCCATGCCGCCTAAAACAGAGTGAGCGATACTGCCGCTGATGAATACGATCCTTTTAGCGACGACATACGATCCGACGATGCCGCTGGTAATCGAAGCAGCAATCCCGGCCAAAAAAGACATGATTAAAAACGGATGAGAAAACATGTCATGATCTCCTCAGCGGGGGATGATAGAGCCCTTGAGCAAAGTGATCGCAGACCTGCGCTTGAGAATACGACGTCACTTCTTTATGCACGCAGATGAATCGGTCGACTTGTTGCATCATCACTTGAAGATCATGCGTCACCATGACAATTGTCATGATGCCTTTGAGGTGGTGTAATAATTTGTAGATGCTCTCTTCTGCAGTAGCATCGACACTGGCAGTCGGCTCGTCCAGAAGAAGAATAGACGGTTTGCTCACTAGAGCTCGGGCAATTAAAACTCTTTGAGCTTGCCCGCCGGAAAGAGTGCCAAAAGAATCGTTTTGAAAGTCGAGCATGTCGACGTCTTTCAGTGCCTCGCGTGCTTTTTCCTTGGCATCTTTAGTATACGAATGCCATGGAGATCTATCTAAGCATCCCATCATGACGACTTCTAAAACCGTAATTGGAAATTGTCGGTCAAGATGGGAGATTTGTGGAACATAGCCCATTTTTTCTCGTGCGGCTTTAGGAGATTCACCTAAAATCTCGACGGATCCCTTTTGAGGTTTTAAGAAACCCAGCAAGAGTTTCAAAAGTGTTGTCTTTCCGCCGCCATTAGGCCCGAAAACCCCGACGAATTCTCCCACGGCAATGACAAAAGAGACATTTTCGAGAATCGGAGTGTCCTCGTATTGGAACCAAAGGTTATTACTCTTGATGGCCATAGTAATCGACAATCGATTTGGAAAGGGTGTTCATCATATCAAAATAGTCTAGAGCATAGGGATCTATTTGATAGATAGGAAGGTCTAATTTCTCTGCAATTAATGCCGCTCCTTTATTGTTGTATTGCGGCTCAATAAAAATCAGTTTTACGTCTTTCTCCTCTGCTTCTTTGACGACATGGGCGACCTGTTGAGGCAGGGGATCTTTTCCTTCGCATTCGATCGAAAGCTGATGAAATCCATACCGTTTGCAATAATACCCCAACGCAGGATGAGAGACCATCAGGGTAATTCCCTCGTAAGACCTCAGCTCCGCTTGGATCTCTTGATCCAGTGTCTGCAATTTCTGAGCTAGTTGCAGCGCATTTTGCTCAAATAAGTTTTTATGCTCAGGCAATATTAGAGAAAGCTCTTCGCTGATCTTTCTAACCTGTTTCAAGGCCAAATGGGGATCGAGCCATACATGGAGATCTTTTGCTTCATGGACATGGTCTCCGCAGGTTTGTGTACCCGTCAATAGAGAAAGGTCTTTTGAAAGAGTGACATCTTTGACCTGTCTTTCCTTAAGGAAGGGTAAAATCTTTTGTTCAATCGGATCTCCCAGTCGAAACCAGATCTTTGCCTGAGCAAATTGTTCGACTTGTTTGGGAGTCGGCTCGTAGGTATGAGGATTGGCTCCCGCAGGAACAAAAATTTCTGTTGCTACGGTATCTCCAGCGATTTGCTCCACAAAATAGGCATAGGGAGGGATCGTCACCAAGACAATCGGTTTAGAGGATTGATTTGCTGGGGCAAAACAGCTCGCTAAAATAACCACAAATAATAATACGATTTTGCGCATAGAAATACCTTAAATAATACAGTGGAGTAGAAAATCTTGTCACTTAATTAAAACTGGGGTACTCTACTTTCTCTTTTCTGGAGGAGTGTCCGAGTGGCCGATGGAGCACGCTTGGAAAGCGTGTAAACACGAAAGTGTTTCGTGGGTTCGAATCCCACTTCCTCCGATTTTTTCTCCGAAAAATCGGAGGAAAGTGAGCCAAAGATTTGGCTCACGAGTGGGGTGAGAAGTGAGGTCGCTTGCGACTGAGCCGGCCCCATAGGCACTTGGGGGAATCCCACTTCCTCCGAACGTAATGAGGAGGAAAGCAAGCCAAAAATTTGGCTTGCGTGTGGGATGAGAAGTGAGCGAGCTTGCGTGCGAACCGACCCGAAAGGGGAATCCCATCCTATACGAAGGGTGTTATAGGATTGATTACTTTCTGATGCTCAGCAGACAACCTATATTTTCGTCCTTTATTTGATGAGTCGACTGTAGTTAAAAAACCACTTTTTACCCAATTTGCGCAGAGAGCAGCGCTTGTCCGTGGTTTAAATCCGAATAATTCCCCGATCTGCCGGCTAGTAATCGTCTCAAATTCTTGGAACAACTCAAGCGCTTTGCGTTGTTTGGGGTCAAGCTTTCTAATGAGAATGCTTTGATCGGTTGAGCCTTGAGTTTTGGCTTCATTCATGCGCTTTAAAACATTTTCAAATGCAACAGCCATTCCTTCGATAAAATATTCGACCCATTTTGTAATGTCAGCTTTAGCACGTCCCCTATAGTAATTGTGAGATTCTCCAATGGTAATTGCTTCGTAGTAAGCCCCTAGATTTCGTGCATAGTATTCTTCCAGAGAATAAAGACCCTTTAGGTCATATCCTCCTAAATGTAGAATGAGAGTCGTGAGTAGTCTAGCTGTTCTGCCATTCCCATCATAATAGGGGTGGATGGTTGCAAATTGATAATGGGCAATTCCTGCAATAATAGGGCAAGGCAATGTAGCATTTTGATTAATCCAATCAACCAGACCTATCATCAAATTTTTTACATCTTTAGCCTCGGGAGGCATATACACGATCGTTTTTGTTCTTCCATCTCGAATAACATTTTGACCAGTTCTATAGGCTGTGGGTTTGGCATCTACTTTGCCCTTGGCCATCACAAGCGCATGAAGTGTCTGTATCATTTTTTCTGTAACGCTTATACCTTGTGCTGCCCATTTTTCTGCCTGAGTTAATGCTGCATAATACCCTTTTACTTCATGCTCATCGCGTTCACGTCCAGGAAAGTGACCGTGATGTTTTAAAACGTCTTCTACTTGACCTGGATCCAGTCTGTTTCCTTCAATCATTGTAGAATAGTGGGTCGTATAGAGGCGTGCTGTTTCCCTTAGAGAACGAAGAACTGTTGGTGTTAAAGGTAAATGTAATATCTGTTGCTTTGCTGCTTCTATTCGAATCAGCCCATTCATGGTTTTTGATGAAATGGTATAATTTGGCTCAAATTTTATCGGCATAATAACGGCTCTTTATCTGCATGATGAGGTGGCTTTTATTATGCCGATAAAATGCAGAAAAAGCAAGAAGATTGTGATATAATCTCCTAGCGTAAATCAGTGTTAAGCTTTTTGATAAACTCTTCGTGCAGGGTGAACTGGTATTGATGGCATCTTAGTTCCAAGAAAGGTTTAATTGTGCAAGAATAAGTAATAATTTTTTGGTTTTGCAAATATCTGGAAAGAACGAAGAATCTTTCTTCTGTCCCAGCTCTTCCGACCTCTTGCCCTTCGAGAAGCTTCTCTAAATCCCCTAGGTAAATGATAGGTTTTGTGGGAGTTGCGCCATGTCTTGAACAGTTTCTATAATTTCTGGTAAAAATTTCAATGATTTCATT
>DASUCX010000236.1:0-7967 GCA_036275855.1 Rhabdochlamydiaceae bacterium | reverse complement strand
AAAAAGGGGCCTGACTAGAACTAGAGAAGAGAGTGAAGCAGATCTTTTAATTTTTAACACCTGCTCCATTAGAGATCTGGCAGAACGGAAGGTGATGGGCAAGATCGGAAAACTGGGCACCAAAGATAAAAGAGCTCTTATCGGAGTCACCGGCTGTATGGCGATGGCCAAAAAAGAGACCCTATTTCGAAAACTTCCCCATATCGACTTTATCATTGGAACCAATAACATCTCCGACCTCAACAACGTTTTGGATGAGGTTTTGACAACAGGGCGTCCTTCGATCCGGACGGATGATCAATTTGAAGAAAATCTCGACTACTTAGCCGCGAAAAGAGACGACCCGGTCAAGGCATTCGTCTCGATCATCCGCGGCTGCGATAAATTCTGCACCTACTGCGTCGTTCCTTATACGCGAGGCCAAGAGGTCTCCCGGCCCCCAGAAAGTATCGAAGAAGAGTGCCGCAAACTCGTTGATCAGGGATACAAAGAGATCACCTTGCTGGGCCAAAACGTCAACAGCTACGGTAAAGACAAACCAGAGTGGAACTGCCTTTTCCATGATCTGCTCTTCCGCTTAGATAAAATCCCCGGCTTGGAAAGAATCCGTTTCATGACATCGCACCCTGTCGACATCACCGTCAACCTGATGCAAGCCATTCGAGATCTTCCGTCGCTCTGCGAGTTTGTCCATTTCCCGCTACAAGCCGGCTCTAACCGAATCTTGAAAAAGATGCACAGGATCTACACGGTCGAACAATATTTAGAAAAAGTCGCGGAGTTGAGAGAAATCGTCCCTAATGTCTCGCTAGGGACCGATATTATCGTCGGATTTCCCACTGAGACGGAAGAAGAGTTTCAGCAGACGTACCATTGGATGAAAGAGATCAAATACTCTGTCGCTTTTATCTTCGCCTACAGCGCACGAAAAGGAACACCGGCGTTTAGATGGAAAGATGATATCCCTGAAGAGGTCAAGAACGACCGTTTACATCGCCTCATGAGTCTCTACGAAGAGCTTGCGGCCGAAGAAAAAAAAGCGATGCTGGGCTCGGAAGTGGAGATCCTAGTCGAAAGTAGAAACCGCGATGAGCTTCATTTGAAGGGACGGACACGGTGCTGGAAAAAAGTGGTATTCCCCGGCGAAGATCATTTGATCGGGACTTTGCAAAGAGTGAAGATCCATGGCTACAGCCATCAAACATTCTTAGGCGAAGTTTCTACAGCATCTCTTCAAATAGGTGTTCAGAAAGAATCTTGATATTGAGCTGTTTGGCTTTATCGAGTTTTGAGCCAGCCTCTTCACCGACTAAGACGAAATCTGTTTTTTTGCTGACGGAGCCGGTGATTTTGCCGCCTCTTTCTTTGATGAGCGCCTCTGCTTGATCGCGGGTATACTTTTGAAGAGCGCCTGTTAAGACAAATGTCTTTCCAGAGAAAGCATGGTCGGTGCGGATTGTTTGTTGAGAGGCCTGCGGTTTGACGCCATTTTCTAAAAGGAGCTCGATCTCTTTAAGATTGCTAGGATCTTTAAAATAGTGAGCGATCGCTTCGGCCATTTTATCCCCGATGCCATCGATTTTTAAGAGCTGTTCTTCTGTCATGGCAGCCAGTTGATGGATTGAACCGGCCTCTCGAGATAAAATCTCGGCGGTCTCTTCGCCGACATGACGGATGCTGAGCGCTAAAATAAACCGCGCAAGTGGTACATGGCGAGATTTATCGATGCTGGTCAAAAGATTCTGGATCGATTTCTCTTTAAATCCTTCCAGCTGGACAAGATCTTCAGAAGAAAGTTTGTAAATATCGGAGACATGCCGGACCAGTTTTTTGCGGACAAGCTGCTGAACGACTTTTTCTCCCATATGATCGATATCCATCGCATCTTTGCTGGCAAAATAGGCAATCCTGCGGATGATCTGTTCTTCGCATCCTTTGGAATTCGGACACCGGACAGCGACTTCCCCCTCCGTTCTCACAACATGAGTGCCGCACATCGGACACTGTGTCGGCATATGCCACGGGGTGGAACGTGCAGGCCGTTTTTTGAGATCGACTTCGAGCACCTGCGGAATGACATCGCCGCCTTTGGCAATGACGGCCCAGTCCCCTTCTCGGATATCTTTGCGGGCCACTTCTTCTTCATTATGGAGCGTAGCCCTGGCAATCGTGCTGCCGGCAAGGGACACAGGTTCGAGTTCAGCAACAGGCGTCAAAACGCCCGTGCGGCCAACTTGGACGGTGATGGTGCGGATTTGCGTGACGGCTTGTTCGGGAGCAAATTTATATGCAACGGCCCAGCGGGGACTTTTACCAGTAGTTCCTAAAATCGACCAATTCTTCATGTGGTCGACTTTGATGACGATGCCATCGATATCGAACGGAAGCGTCTCCCGTTTTTTTTCGATTTTATGCGCAAACGTCATGAGATCTTCGATTTTTTCGGCAACAGCCACATGATCGTTGTCGAAAACAGGAAGGCCGAGTTTTTTGAGATAAAGATGAACATCAAATTGATTGTGGACCAGCGATTGATCGCTTTCGGCAAGGCCGTAAAAGACAGCAGCAAGGCCGCGCTGAGAAACTTGTAACGGATCTAACAGTTTTAAAGAACCGGCCGCGGCATTGCGAGGATTGGCCCAAAGCTCTTCTCCTGCCTCTTCTTTCCGCTGGTTCTGCATTTGAAAGGCTTGATGCGGCATATAGACTTCTCCGCGGACTTCGAGGAGATCCGGGATGTGCGGGCCTGTCAGCTCAAGCGGGACAGAGTGAATCGTCCGCATGTTCGAAGTGATATCATCGCCTTTTCTTCCATCGCCGCGGGTCAGCGCGCGCGCATAAATCCCCTTTTCATAGCGGACAGAGACAGCAACGCCATCCATTTTAAGCTCGGCACAGAGAGGAACATGGGACTTTTCTAGCAGCTTGTGAACCCGTTTGATGAAATCTTCGAGCTCTTCTCGACTATAAGTGTTATCCAAAGAGAGCATCGGGACAGCATGAGCGGCTTGTTGAAATCCGCTAGATAGCGGATCTTTGACCCGCTGCGTGGGCGATGTCTCAGTGATCCACTCCGGATGGTCGGCTTCCATCTTCTCGAGTTTTTTTAAGAGAAGATCGTATTCGTAATCGGAGATGACGGGTTTGTTTTCGACATAATAAAGACGGTCATGTTTGCGGATCTCTGCTACGAGATGGTCATACTCAGTTTTCAAACTTTACCTCAAAAATCATCGTCGCCAAAGGAGCAAGCTGGAGATAAAATCCATCCGACATTTTTTCAATTGTAGGGTTAATTTTACCCGATCCGCCAAATTCTGCTCTATCGGTATTCATAACTTCTTTGATGGAGCGGATGTGGGAGAGCCGGATGAAATAGCGCGAAAAATAATTCGGTGTAAAATTATGGACGCAAACAACAATTTCTTTGACTCCTTTCCGGAGGTAGCTGATCACCGAATTCTGCTCGTCATGGAAATCGATCCATTCGAAGCCGCTGCTATCAAAATCTTTTTCCCATAACGCAGGATGGTCGTGGTAGAAATGGTTAAGGGCTCGGATCGCTGCTCTTAGCTGCTGGTGACGGTCGTATTGAAGAAGATTCCAGGCGATCTCTTCTTTGCAGTTCCATTCGTTCCACTGACCTAGTTCTGCGCCCATGAAAAGCAGTTTTTTTCCGGGATGGCAAAGCATATAGCTATAAAAAAGACGGACGCCGGCAAATTTTTGCCAATCATCACCGGGCATTTTTGAGATGAGGTGGGCTTTTCCATGGACAACTTCATCATGGGAAAGCACCAAGATAAACCGTTCAGAAAACGCATAGATGAGTCCAAAGGTCAAATCATTTTGATGGTGTCTACGGAAAAAAGGATCGCGATGAAAATAACGGAGCGTGTCGTTCATCCAGCCCATGTTCCATTTCAGGTCAAAACCTAGTCCATGCCACTGAAGCGGATGGGTCACACCTAAAAACGAGGTCGACTCTTCCGCACAAACTAGCGCGTGGGGATGAAGATGGTGGACAATCGAGTTCATATGTTTAATGAACTCAATTGCCTCGAGATTTTCTTTGCCGCCGTCTTTATTGGGAATCCATTCGCCAGGAGCCCGCCCATAATCGAGATAGAGCATCGAGGCCACTGCATCAACTCTGAGACCGTCGACATGCATTTTTTCAAGCCAAAAAATCGCATTGGCGAGAAGAAAGTTTGAGACTTCGTGCCTGCCGTAATTGAAGATATAGGTATTCCAATGGGGATGATACCCTTGGCGCGGATCTTCATGTTCATACAAGGCTGTTCCATCAAAACGGGCAAGGGAAAATTCATCTGAGGGAAAATGGGCTGCGACCCAATCGATGATCACTCCAATCCCCTCTCGATGGAGATGATTGACAAAGTACTGAAAATCTTCGGGCGTTCCAAAACGGCTCGTCGGAGCATAATAGCCGCTGACTTGATAGCCCCACGATTCGTCGAGAGGATGCTCGCAGATCGGCATTAGCTCGACATGGCTGAAGCACATCTCTTTGCAATAGGCGGCAAGCTCATGTGCCAAATGCCGGTAGCCGAGATCTTTTTTCCATGACCCGAGATGGACTTCATAAATATTGAGAGGTTGGTTTAATCCCCCTTTTTTCTTTATCCACTCTTGATCAGTCCACTGAAAACGGTCGACATCAAAGAGTCTGGAGGCTGTTTTGGGACGAACTTCGGTAGAGTAGGCATACGGATCGGATTTACTCAGCAACGAGCCGTCTTGTGTTTTGATTTCAAACTTGTAATGCTCGCCCTGTACTAAGCCAGGAACAAAAAGCTCCCAGACACCCGATGCTCCCATCGATCGCATCGGATGGACCCGCCCGTCCCATTGATTGAAATCTCCCACGAGAGAAACCGCAGCTGCATTCGGAGCCCAGACGGCAAATTTTGCGCCGGCAACGCCTCCGTGATAGACAAGCCGTCCGCCGAGCACATTGAAGATCTTGTAATGGGTCCCTTGATTAAATAAGTGGGCGTCGATCTCTCCGAAGGTCGGCAAAAAAGCATACGGATCATGGTAAAGTTTTCCATCGGAGTGATAGATCCGATAATCGAGAGGACCTATTTTGGCAAAAACTGCCATTTCAAATAGTCCCGTAGGGTCTATTTTTTTGGCTTCGACAATCTTGCCTTTGAGTTCTAGATGACACGTGGATGCGCCGGGACGCCATAGCCGAATGACTTGACCGTGCAGACCTAAAAAAGCGTGGGGATTGTGCAGTTCAAATAACCGTGTTTTCAACATTTTTCTCTTCTTTTTGCGCAAGCAAATAGATCGATCCAGCTAAACACCATACCAAGCCGAGCGCTATGACAAAAAGTGGTCCGATCCAAACGCACAAAAGACTCGCCATTAAGGGCACTATAAGCCCTCGAAGGCCGACTGTCAAAATATTTACCGTTGAAAAGAGGCTGCTATCGCCGCTGCCGGCAAAAAGCGGTCCTGATAAATGCCAGATCAAATGGCTGCCCGCTTGCGCAACGCCATAGAGGAAAAAAGCGACAAAGAACCAAACAGTGCTCCATGCTGCTAATATCCAGCAGAGGGCGCAAAGCGCAAACAAAAGACAGACGAGCCCCGTCAGCTGGTAGATCCCTTGCAAAGCGATTCTCTTTCTCCAGAAAGCCGTCGCCAGGACAAATCCGATGCCCATCCAAATAAAGCGGCTGATCGTCATATCGACATGGCTGATGGCTAACTCATCCGCAGAGTAGAGAACCAGCGCTGGCATGATGAGCATGAGTCCGATGCCTCCCATCATGAACCCCAGCTGAAATCGTGCAAAATCAGGCCTTTCTCGAAGAAGGTTCCAGCTGTCTTTCCACGGAGTGATTAGGGGTCGTAAGAAAATAACTTTTAGAGTTTCCGAGGGAAAAATCGATTCATCTTTTGACGATTTTTCCTTGCAGAGGTGCACACGAACATCTGCTGCGGAAAAATCGTCAAAATCTGAACCGTTTTTCTCCTCGCAAATTCTAAAATTTATTTCCTTACAACCCCTTAGCGGATTTCGTTTAGCAGGCGGCTCGCTCACTTGAAAGCTATCGATGGGAACGCGCGCCTGAAGCACCAACTGAAGCACTAGGGCCAGCAGACCAAACCCAGCGCTCAGTAAAAACAGTATTTTCCAATCATGGTCATTGATGCAAAAGCTAAGGAAAACTCCAATCAAGACCCCGCCTAAACAGTTGATTGCTGAACTCCACGAGAAAAAACCCTCTCTAGCACCGGACGGGACATTCTGTTTTAAGATTTCCATTTGCGCAGGCATCCCGCCCCTTTGAAAACATTGAAATAACGCCGCACCGATGATGAAAAACCAGCTATTTTGAACAAAAGGGAAGATCAGAAAAGGAACGCTGGCCAAAAATCGTGAGACCATCCAGTTCGATCGGAGCCGATTCCGATTTCTCCAGAGTGTTGCCCCCCAATAAAACGACACCAGAGCAACGACAGGCTTGAGCATCGTGAAAATAGAAATTTGAAAAGCGCTGGCCTGCAAATCTTTTCTCAAAATATACGGCAAAATAGCAATCAGACCCACGAGCGGCTCATTGAGGAGACCAGTGAAGAACAAGGCCCATTTCGTCTTGCGAGATTTCATGGTCATAGACAGCTGATTATACCATTCGCTCTATTTCTCAAAACGATCTAGAAATAATTTTTGACCCGATAAGAGTCGTAAAGATTTTTCGAAAAAGTGGCGGCTCCCCTTTTCTCCCCTGTCTCCCTTGTCTCCAGGTGAGGTGCGTAACCGGCAAAAATTAAACGGTTTTGGAATGGAAAGGAATATTTCACGGCTGCTCTCGGCATGAATCACCACTTTTTGTAAGCTTTTTTTCGACCACTCAAAATCGATTTTGTCACCTGCTTTTGTTGTCAACTCCACAACTCTGCCGGCATGGAACTCCGGCGCTAAGCATGGCAAAAACTCCCAGCTTTGATCGGTCTCTTTGAAAAACAGCGCCCGGATATATTTCATCCCTTCTGTTAGCAAAATCAAAGGAGATTCCGAAAACTTCCCTTCCGGAACAATTCCCTGGTACGACGTATCTGAGAGCCGTGGGCATAAAATCCCTTCAAAGCCCGTCAGAAACAATTTCAGATAGGTTTCAGTGACATCGAGTTTTTCACACTCTTGCAAAAGAGAAGCGGTTCCGACTTTGACAGTTCCGCCGGATGGGACCATCTGCCCCAACCGGAACCAGACTGGAAGAATCTCTGCCATCTCTTGACGTCGAGCGACGAGCTCCCAATCAAGCTTTTTACTCATGCCGAGCGATAACCTCTCGATAGGATGCGTTACCAATCGAGCTGCAGAAACCACAACCCTTTTATCGATGGCAATTCCGTCCTCTTGCATCTCAATGCAAAGGCGTCGATGACCGTCAACCGTCTTTCCATAAACCCACACAACACCCTTCTCTAAATCCAATTCCACTGTAAACTCTTTGACTGGGCCCTTCCAGCCCAATGGGACCAGTGGAACTTCGTGTTTCTCAAATGTCCTCAAATTTTCAAAGATCAGCATTGCCGGAAAAGCCTGGAGTTTGTAAGAACTCCAAGGAATCACGCAAGAGGCACCCGGCAGATGAGAAAAAGGCCTTAGTCGCTCAGCAATGGTTATTTTCATCCACCAATCCTTCCGGCGTGTTTTTAGCGGCATACGCTTTATCGATCGACGCTTGGTGTCGAGCAAAGGTGATCAAAGGCATACTGGACGTCGTTGGTTTTCCATATGTTACAGTTCTATACCCAAGGAACTTCAAAATTTGATTTTTGACTGCGCTAGCATCCCCACCTTTGCAGCGGCGTCCATCGACCATGTGCTTGCACATGGCCTGCTTCCGCGTCGGCTGCGCCTGCTGCAAATCCGGGGCGCTAGCTTTGTCAAAAACCAAATTTTGAAATCCCTTGTGTAT
>DASUCX010000235.1:0-4430 GCA_036275855.1 Rhabdochlamydiaceae bacterium | reverse complement strand
ATTTAGAGCGAGATATTCGATCGCTATTAAATGTAAGGAATTTACGTACATTTGAACATTTTTTGCTGCTCTGTGCTTCTAGATCTGGACAATTGCTTGATTACCGAGATTTATCCAACGCATTAGGGGTCTCAGCTACGACGGTAAAAGAATGGATTTCAATTTTAGAAACAAGCGGCATTATTTTTATTCTGCGACCCTATTTCGAGAATTTCTCGAAAAGGATCGTGAAAACCCCCAAGCTCTATTTTATTGACGCAGGGCTTCTTTGCCATCTGCTATCGATACGAACTGAAGACCATCTGAAAACACATCCTCTGCTGGGGTGGATTTTTGAAACATTTATCATCAGTGAATGCTACAAACGATTTTGTAACATAGGGGAAACGCCTCAGCTCTATTTTTGGAGAGATCAAACACAGAATGAAATCGATCTCTTAATTCATAGCGGCCTAAAAACTTTCCCCATCGAAATCAAGTTTTCTCAGTCGTTCCATTCAGACTATAAAAAGACGATAGAGCACTGGATGGATCTGAAGAAGAATCCCGCCCGTCATGGAGCTGTCATCTACTGCGGTGAAAGCATGAATACTTCATCTATTCCTGCCTATCCTTGGTATAAACTTTAAAGAAGGACTTATTGTCTCTCTTATGGCCACATTTATTGGTAAGAGACTGTGGCACAAAACAAAAAAAATGAGTAAGATACTCGAAAGAACCCGAAGGATGGCCGTGTTTAAACATCATTGGTGGATTAGATTGATACTATTTTGGAGTATTCCTGGAATTTTCTACGGAGAGCAACATGACTTCCAAAAAAATGGAATCGCCTATGTTTGGGAGAGTGAACCCAACTGTCTTGAGTTTAAGAAAATCTTTGTAGATGCTCACGTAAAGTCCTATAGCAAAGTTCCACTGGATGTTTTAAAAATGTCGTCAAGAGAAGAAGTGGTGACATGGTTAGAAGATTTCTTTGAAGCACGTTATGCCGATTATAAAAACTCTAAAAACCATTTGTGGTTTTCCGCAAAAGTAAATGGTAAGACTGTCGGTTTGCTAGTCTTAGATATCACTAAACACCCTGAAGAAATTTATATCGCATTGCTTGCTGTTGCCCCTGCCCATCAAGGAAGAGGTATAGCGTCTTCAATGATACATGGCCTTTTTGATCAATTTTCTACATGCGGTAAGTTTGTTTTAAACACTAGACATGCAAACGAAGAAGCCAAGGGATTCTACAAAGCTTTAGGTTTTGTTCCCTCCTCCTATTTGCATGAAGGTCTTAACCGAGAACTCTACACTGGATTTGAATACATCAATCGGCGAGGGATTGAATAATCAAAAATTATCGAGGATTTGGTTGATCAATTCGGTGAGATAGAGTGGACAATTGAGCATATCTCCATCTTTTTTCAAATTCATAGGAGAAGTGCGAATAAGAAGCTCGGGCTGATAAAGTTCTCCATAGAGGCGCAGGCTTTTCTTTTTCGAAGAATCCCCCGATTTGACTTCCAAAGGATAAATCAATCCATCCTGTTCTAAGACAAAATCCAACTCTGCTTCGCCTTTGCTCGTCCAGTAGAACAATTGGTATTTACTATGCGCAAGTTCCTGGGCGACATAATTCTCAGTCAGCGAGCCTTTAAATTCTTGGAAAAGCTCATTTTCATAAAGAATTGTTTTTGCTGAAAGATTTGACATCGCTCCCAACAAGCCTACGTCTACTAAATAGATTTTAAAAATATTCAACTCCGCATAGGCCGATAACGGAATTTTAGGTGTCGAAATATTTGACACTTTGAGAATCAAGCCGGCTTCTATCAGCCATTGCAAAGCGATCTCAAATTCTTTGGCCCGCGCTCCTTCTCGGATGGCTGTATAGATGAACTTCTTATTTTCTTTTGCCAACTGATTGGGAATCGAATTCCAGACCTGATTGATTTTCATCACCTGATCTTTTGGCGCATGTTTGGCAAAATCGAGGCTATAGGCGCTTAAAATCGCATTTTGGATCTCCCGAACCTTTGCAAAATCTTGAGAAAGACTATAGTCGAAAACGGCTTCCGGCATTCCCCCAACAAAGAGATATTCTTTGAAATGGCCCAGCAGCTTATCGTGAAGGTTTGGAGGAAGCGGCTCAATGGTTTTGAGTTCTTCAATATACTCTTTTAAACGGATCTCCCTCACTGCTTCTAAAAATTCTAGAAAACTCAAAGGGTAAAGTGTCAAAAACTGGACTTTGCCGACGGGGAACCCTTTTTTATGGGCGAGTTTGACTCCCAATAGCGAACCTGCTGCAATAATGTGTTGATCCGGTGCATTTTCACAAAAGTACTTCAGGCTGTTTAAGGCAGTAGGGCACTCCTGAACCTCATCAAAAATGATCAAACTCTTTCCTGCCGTGATCTCAGCATCCATCTCAATCGTAAGAGATTTTAGGATCTTTTCCGGCTCTAAATTGGCTTCAAATAATTTGCAAAGGCCCGGCCTATCCTCAAAGTTCAGGTAAATCGTATTCTGATATTCAAGCTTCCCGAACTCTTTTAGCAGATAGGTCTTGCCCACCTGCCTTGCCCCCTTCAAAATCAAAGGTTTTCTTGCGGGCTGGTTTTTCCAGGACCGGAGGTCCTTCATTAAGGTTCGCTTCATGCCTTTATTTTGTCGCACTTTTACATTTATTCGTACGAAAAAATGTTAGATTTAACACTTTTTCGTACGAATAAATGTAATACTATCTATTAAATGCCTTAAAATAAATAACTTATGGCAATTTTTTACTGAATGTTGTTACGATAATTTCTTTGCGATGCGTGGTTCAAACCTTAAGAGAGGATAAAACTTGGCGAAAAAGTCCGGTATATTGGCCGAATTCGGCTTGGTGAGAACCGACAACGAGCGTATAAGCAACGCCCTTTTTAACAATCACAAGTTGGTGGAATAGAAAATCCACCTGTTGATATGACTCAGCCACTTCGAGCAAAATTCCATCGTCGTTTGACGACGTCGTAAATGGGCCTATCACTGTTGCAGCCCTGCCCTTGCTTTGATGATCTGTTATGCGTAAGTTTTTGTAATTCTCTAAACTTTCTGAGTAGTTTTCTTCGGTAAATGCGATCCACTGCTTGAGGACTCCATGTTCAGAGCTCTCGAACCTAAATTTAACACTTTGATCTAATATATCGACCGAATTCCATCTAGGAGGAGGATCGAAAGGAGGTTTTGGTTGACATGCACGAGCGTACAAGTTTGAGATGGTCCTGCAGGACAAGTCTGAGATAGTCGTGAAGGTCAAATAACTTAATATCGGGAATTGACAAAACCCATAGATTACCGGCGGAATCCAACAAGGGGAGTATTCAATACACGCTTTTGCTAAGGATTTCTGAGGCTGCGTGAGCCAGACGATTTTATCGATTTCTCTTAAAAACAAGACAAGGCAAAAATTGACAACAGCCATACCACTGCCAATCATGGCTCCCTGCTGGAAAGTCATTGTGGAAGCCATCCAGGTCCAGTTGGCGATTGTTCTGCCCTTTAAAAGACTTGCAGCCAAGCCGCACCCCAGCCCCGACAAAGCAAAGTATCCAGCTGGGAGCAGATAAACCGACCCTATCATAAAAAAACTCCTGGAAATCGCGAGAAAAGACGGCCTATTTTAATAGACATAGTCGATTCATTGGAAGCAAAATTGCATGGCTGTACAATTAAAAAAAATCTGACAACTCTAAAGTTGAGCAAAGCGGGCTGAATGTAGAGGTAGTTGCGAAAAAATTGACTTTGCTCCCTTCTCTAGCTTAGAATACCCCTATGCAAACACCTTTTTACCATCAGCATGAAGAATTTAAAAATCGGAGTGCTAAACTCGCGGAAATCCGCGCATTGGGGATCGATCCTTACCCGGCGAAGTTCACGCCGACTCAGACAGCTCATGCTCTGCTGCACAAATATGAGTCGCGTGAGATTGCCGGCAGCGAAGAAGCCGAAGCTGGAAAAACCGAACATGTTACGTTAGCAGGACGCCTTGTTCTTTTCCGTGCCATGGGAAAAAATGCGTTTGCCCACCTTCAAGATCCGACAGGCCGCATCCAGCTGATGTTCAACTGCGATCAAACGGTCGTTGAAGGCCTCCCGGCTTCCCCAGAACTCACTCTGGAACTCACCCCCTTCAAATTCATTGAGAAGAAAATTGACCTGGGCGACATTATCGGCGTAGAAGGACACCTCTTCCGCACCCGCACCGGAGAGCTCACTGTCTACGTCAAAAAACTCACACTCCTCTGCAAGACTCTTCTTCCTCTCCCTGATAAACACGCAGGGCTGACCGACAAAGGCGTTCGGTACCGGAAACGATGGCTCGATCTAATCACCCACCAAGACGTCGCCGATGCGTTCCGCCTCCGGAGCCGTATTCTGCATCTCATCCGCCAATA
>DASUCX010000234.1:0-6692 GCA_036275855.1 Rhabdochlamydiaceae bacterium | reverse complement strand
TTGGTTTTTGACAAAGCTAGCGCCCCAGATTTGCAGCAGGCGCAGCCGACGCGGAAGCAGGCTATGTGCAAGCACATGGTCGATGGACGCGGCTACAAAGATGGGGATGCTAGCGCAGTCAAAAATCAAATTTTGAAATTCCTTGGGTATATTTTCTATGAAGCGCCGCCGTCAAAAATAGTCCATCGTGAAATGTCTGATTTCATCGACTGGTTTAATACCAGCGCATCTCTGCCGATTTTAGTGAGAGCATCGATTGCTCATCTCTATTTTGAAAGTATTCATCCCTTTGAGGATGGCAATGGCAGGATAGGGCGAATCTTAGTTGAAAAAGTGCTTTCGCAGGGCATTGAAAGACCTGTTTTAATTGCTGTTTCCAAGGTCTTAGAAAAACGTAGAAAGGAGTATTACGCAGCACTTGAAAGATGCAATCATACATTGGAAGTGAATCATTGGCTGGAATTTTTTGCCGATGTGATTTTGCAAGCTCAAGCAGAAACAATGCAACTTCTGAATTTTTTGATTGAGAAAGCGAAAATGCTTCTCTCCCTTGCTGGAAAGATCAACACAAGACAGGAAAAAGTATTGCTCAGAATGTTTGCAGAAGGTCCTAGTGGATTTAGGGGAGGACTCAGCGCAGAAAAGTACATTGCCATTGCAAAAACATCTCGAGCGACTGCAACACGCGACTTACAAGAACTAGTTCATCTAGGCGCTTTGATCAAAACCGGAGAGCTGCGCCATACGCGGTATCAATTAAACATTGCCTTGACGTTCGGCTAAATTCGAAGAGTCTTAGCATATTCATAGCTAATGAGTTCTATAGATTGACTGTTTTTGTAGGCGTCTTCTTTGTGAGATAACTCCAATAATTTTTTCCCTCCATCCTTTTCGACTAATTTTGCTACGCTTTCCAGTACTTCTTTTTCAGAATCATCAAATACGCTAAGATCAGCCTGTTTTATTGGTTTTAGATTATGTCCTCCTGCACGAGTTAGTAGACTTTCACGGAGCATGTATTCAAAAAGCATTTCGTAACGTTTTGGACAAGGTCCATATTCAAGATGAGCATATCTAGCACCTGTGATACTCTTGCCAAATAGTTTATAATGCTTGAAATCCGCATAGAATAAGGCTTTGTTTAAAAATAAAGGGCTTTTTGCGTGTTTAACTAAAAATAAAACAGCTTGTTTGAAAAGTTCTAAACTGAAGCGACGTTTTCCACTATAAATATCAGGCGGATGGCTTTTCCATTCTACATTTAATGCGCTAAATTCAGCGTATGCCTCGTCGCATTTTAATCGTATATGTTCATCTTGGCCAATTTCTTGAATAAAATATGTTTCCCATCGTTTAATGCTCGCCTCTCCAACTTTTAAATAATTAGCAAATGCTGTTTGTGACATACCAAAGATAGACCGATAATGAATAATTTCTTCAGAAGTTAAGAGGCCATGCTTTTTGCGATAAACATCTGCTGCCAATTTTCTTAAGCGACTCATTTGCTCATCATCCATTAATGGTGTTGAGCAATTAGAGCAAACCATGGCGGGGGTAATGACTTCGACTTCTTCTCCTTTTATTTCTGGAGTGAATCGGCAGTTTTTTTTCTCAAATTTATTGCCATCGCAATTTAAACATTTCATGATGGTTCCTTGCTCCTATGTAAGGATAGGTAATAATAGTTATCGTCTTTCAAGGCAAATTTGATATACATTTTTTGTCCTAGCTTTTTACTGTCCCAACAGAAGGCAAAAAGCTCTTTTCCTGCTATCGTTTTTTCATATGACTTTTGTGGCGGTCGTGTCCCCGCATAATCCTTAGGCGACACTTCTTCTAAGAGCTCGACGATGAGTTCCCAAATTTGGTTTGGTGATTCAACGTCTAATGCATTTAACTCCCCAACGGCCTTATTGATATTGGCAAAAAGGCCTGGACGACTCTTTAGAGCTGTTTTCGCGGCTTTAAGTTTGAGGTCGAGTTCTCTGTCGGAAGGCCGATCTTGGTGCATGCCCTTTCCATATCATATATTAGCATCAAATGATACTAATCACAACATCTTTTTGTCAATTTTAAATAAATTATTACTATAGACTTTTTCTAAAATGCGTGAAATTTGTGTAAATGCTATCGTGTATAGTTATTAAGCGACTTAAAATCAGCAGCTTAAATATGATTGGTTGACAGATTACTAGTTCTTAAACGGTACTATATAGCAGCTTAGCCTGTTCATGGCAGCAAGATCATTATCTAAAAATGTCCCATGGCTGTCGATTTTAGAGGCAGAAGCCAAATCAGAAGATTGAACAATGCCGGTGTGAATAACTTCGACCTTTCGGCATTTGCGGATCGTATCCGCAAAGGATTTTAATCGGGCGAGTTGTTTACCTTTGAATGTCAGGGTCCATTGATAAATTTTTTCTGTCAGACACAAGGAAAACCCTCTGGCATTAGGTTTTAGACCATCTAGCATCGTCAGAGGGATAAAATTAGTCGGAAATCTTTCTTTTCCATCTGCAATATCAATCCAGAAAAAAAGAGTCTTTTCAGTCACAGCGTATCCTTTGCTGTTTAAACTTTCGATTTGTTGTTTGCCCATTTTAAAAACATGTGTATCGCCAAAACGAATTTTTACTTTGATGTTTTTGGCTTTCAACTTTTTTTGTCTATCAGCAGAAGTGCTATTAGAATTTAATTGGGCTTGTAAACTCATGATTTGCGATTTCGTAAACGGCTTGATGATCTCGATAAACCTTAAAGTGGCCTGATGTTCGGTTTTGATTTCGACAGTCAGTCGATCCTCTGCTGCTTTTTGTTCGGGGGTCTCTTCTGATGGTGGGGCTGCCGGCTGTGATTTGGCGGTTTGCGTTGAAGCAGAATTAACAGCAGGAAGTGCAGTGGCGCTAGTTCCTTCATTTCCGTGATTTGGTCCGGTGGATTCATTTTTCTGTTCAGTTTCTGGAGTAGCAGAAACTACTGTTGGAGATGGGTGTTGCTGAGAAAGCGGACATTCGTGATTGACTTTAAGAGATTCATTTTTCGGTTCAGTTCCTATAGAACCAGAACTTGTTACTGAAGATGTTGTAGGAAGTTCTTGCTCTGCTTGACTGACAGTTGAAGAAGCTGGAGGAGGAGTTTTCCGCGACAAATAAAATTGGGCCGCCTTGTAGGCTAAATAGAAAAGAGGGGCTCCGAGTCTGAAAGACTGCGGGAGCTGAAGGCTCAATAACAGATAAGTGACGGTACTAATTACTGAAGAGGCAACTTCCAACTTGTTGGTAGAGAGTTTTTTCGCAAAAACGCGTTGCACAAGCTGATCTGCGGCAATAGGCAAGAGGCACATTCCCACCGTCTGCCAGGCGGATCGCGAATAAAAGGATGTGATCAGTGAGGCCATAATTTATCCCTAGCAACAAAAAAATGCTTCCAGGTGAGAAATTTTGGACGAAGGAAGCGTTCTTGGCAATAGTAATATATTTTGAGCATTTCCCGCTGTGCTCCGCAAAGCGGGAATGAAAAATTGTTCATAACTCTAATCCTCCATTGGGTAAATACACCCTGCCAACGAGGAAATTGCATGATAATCTTCTTGACGTGATGTATTCATAGAGCATAGCAGGATGGACAGGATCGACAATGTCGGCAAGATTGGCAGGATAATACAAATGAGACCATCCTGCAAATCCTGCCCGATCTTCCCGCGAAGCGGATCTTGTTTCTCTTCGCGAGCTATTTATCATGCAATTTCCCTGCTGGTGGGGTGAATTTCACGTATTTTTGATTTGAGACGCTTATTTCCCAGGAGACATTTGGGGTAATTTACGTTCCCGATGGGTCATTTTCCCCTAGGAAAATGATTATGCAAGAAATGCTCATTTTTCGTCTTTTTAATGAATTAAACTATACCTACGCGAATATGTTGGTGTTTGGAAGGATTGACAGCCATGAGCAATTCTTCGTATTTTTCTAAAGTTACACTAACACGAGCTTTCTCGTATTGAGCATAGGAATTTGGTGATTTTGATCCCAGTCGCTCTGCTACTTCTCTTATCGTCGAATTGCTTTTTTCTCTTTGTTTGATCAAGGAAAGTGATAATAAAATTTTCGCATCCTTGGCCGTAATCCCAATCACATCATCCTCTCGAAGAAAAGCTCTTACACCCAATTTTTTTGCTGATCTATCTTCAAAATAGGATTCGATTAGGCCACCAAGGCTATCCTCAATCATTTTTAGCGCTTCTTTTTTGGATTTGCCTTGAGTCATAGCATCTAAGATAGGCACCTCGACAAGCCAAAATTTGCCATCTTTCCATACTTTTCCTTCTAATTCCATATGCTCCTGTTGTCCAGTAATCATGAAGAATAAGTTTATTGGATAGCAAGATTTTTTGATTTTTCGTCCTAGATAAAAATTCAAGATTCTCGCAAACGCTAGAAACAGCAACGGTTCCCGCTGAGTTCTTAGCAATAGATTTTTATGTTAAAAGTTTTCATAATTTGGTTATGAAAATAGCCGATTTACACTGCGATTTGCTCTCGTATTTGGCCGAAGATGACAGTCATACAGCTCATGATCCGGCCTCGCGGGCCTCGATTCCGCTCTTGAAGCAGGGCGGTGTTGTTTTTCAGATCTTGGCGATCTATACCAAGACGGAAAACGGTTCAGTGCAAAAGGGAATCAAACAAGCGGAGATTTTTTTTAACCTGGAGGCAAAATATTCGGTTTTTGGACAGGAGATCCAAACGCGGGTTGCAATTGAGAATGCCTCGGGATTCTGCGATGAGAATGAGCCGCTGTCAAACGGGATCCAGCGATTAGAAGGATGGCTGAAGAAGGTCGGAAGGATCGCCTATATCAGTTTGACGTGGAATGGAGAGAACCGGTTTGGGGGAGGAAATACCACGCAATTGGGACTGAAAAAAGATGGATTGCAACTGCTCCAATGGATGAGCGGAAAAAAGATCGCCATTGATTTGAGCCATACATCGGACAAATTGGCAGAAGAGATTTTGAAAACCAATCTCAATATCACCCCGATCGCAAGCCATTCTAATTTTAGAAAAGTTGCCGACCATCCACGGAATCTTCCTGATCATATCGCCAAAGAAATCGGAGCAAGAGGCGGCGTGATCGGATTAAACTTTGTCAGGGTTTTCTTGGGAAGTCGTGGAGCAGAAGACTTTCTTAGGCAAGTTGACCATGCAGATAAATTGGGGCTTTTAGACCATTTAAGTTTTGGGGCCGATTTTTTTTCCGATCATGTGCTACCACCAGAGCTTCAGTACATGCTGCCGATGTTTAATGCCGGCTTTGACAATGCCAGCTGTTATCCTAAAGTGATTGCTCTTTTGGAAAAACATCTGCCTCGTGCTATTGTTGAAAAAATCGCCTATCAAACGTTGCTCGAGTTTTTAAAATGAAAGTTCTCTGGCTACTTCTGCTTTTCTGCGGATCTTTGCTGGCCAAAATCCAGCTTGGCGTCGATGTTTTCTTTCAAGAAGAGAGATTTAAGATTTTGAAGGGGAAAAAAGTTGCCTTGCTCTCTAATCACACGAGTGTGGATGGACAGCAGCGACCGACGCTTGAGCTTTTACAGCAGTTTGAAAAAGAGTACAAGATTGCTTCCCTCTTTTGCCCTGAACATGGACTCAAAGGGATCGCTTATGCTGCAGAAAGTGTCGGCCACAAAAAAGAAGGAAAACTCACCTGTTATAGTTTGCATGGCGCCCATCGGAGGCCGACAGCTGAGATGCTCAAAGGACTCGATGTCATTATTTGCGATCTCCAAGAAATCGGATGCCGCTCGTATACCTATGCAACGACGCTTTTTTTTGTGATGGAAGAGGCCGCCAAACGGAGTATTGAAGTGATCGTCTTAGATCGTCCGAATCCGATTGGAGGCACGATTGTGGATGGACCGATGCTCAAAGAGAGCAGCCGGTCTTTTGTGGGATATATCAATGTCCCATATTGCCATGGAATGACAATCGGAGAGCTGGCGCGGTTTTTTAATGAAGAATACAAAGTTAAATGCCGTTTAAAAATTGTTCCGATGAAAGGGTGGAAGCGGGAAATGACCTATCCAGAGACGGGCCTCGTCTGGATCCCGACAAGCCCGCAAATCCCCGAAGCCGATACGCCATTTTTCTACCCGGCGACGGGACTTTTGGGAGAACTTCAGCTGGTGAGCATCGGTATTGGGTATACACTGCCATTTAAAGTGATAGGAGCGCCGTGGATTGAAGCAAAAACGTTTGTCAAAGCTCTCAATGATCAAAATTTAAAAGGTGTTAAATTCATCCCGTTCCACTTTAAACCGTACTTTGGGCCGTATAAGGGAGAGGAGTGCCATGGTGCTCGGATCTTGATCACAGATCCCAAACATTTCCGACCTGTATCGATCGATTACATCATGATGGGGACTCTCAAGTCGCTTTATCCACGCGAAGTCAATCAGAGACTCAAGAACCTTCCGGAGGGGAAACGGGCGCTCTTTTGCAAAGCCAATGGCAACACGCTCATTTGGGATACTTTGCTGAGAGAAAAATATGCCGGTTGGAAAATGGCGGCGATCGATAAAGAAGAGCGTCAAGCGTTCTTAGAAAAACGTCAAAAGTATCTGCTGTATTAGGGTTCGTAGCAGCTCACTAAAATCTATACACAAATGAATTCAAAAATTGGGAATTTGGCA
>DASUCX010000233.1:0-3227 GCA_036275855.1 Rhabdochlamydiaceae bacterium | reverse complement strand
CTTAGAAGCATTCTATGAAGATGGTCATCCTCATGTCAAGCAGCAGTTCAAGAAGGGCATGCCTGTTGGGCAGCATCTAGAGTATTACCGAAATGAAGGGAGGGCTGAAGGAAAAGAGAAGCCTGCCGTTGCTGTGATCGTCAATCATGATGATGAGGGAAGGATCCAAGGGAAAGTAGAATCGTATTATCCAGATGGAAAAATCAAGTCGCAGAAATTCCATAAAGACGGCGAAGCCGAAGGAATGAGTGCAACCTGGGATGAAAATGGAAAACTGATGTCGGAAGCTTGGTATAAAAACGGCAAGCTGGATGGGAAGTTCATGCAGCACCTTCCTGATGGGAGAGAAATCGTTTTCCATTATGTGAAGAATCAGCGGCACGGGCTACATCAGATTTTTTATCCTGTGGTAGAAGGTGAAGAAAAACAAAAGGCTCTTGAAGGAAGTTATGTGTACGGCAAGGCTCATGGAGAGGTTTTAGAATTCGATCCCAAAGGGATGCGCATCTGTAAGACGATCTATGTTGACGGTGTCAAGGAAGGCCCTTGTGAACTTTTCGATCCTAAGGGACGTCTGGTAATGAAGTTCCATTTTAAAAATGATAAAAAAGAAGGGCTCCTGCAAGGGTTTTTCCCTAAAGGACAGCTCATGTCAGAGGTCAGTTATCTCGGCGACGAAAAGCACGGGGATGAACGGAGCTATTTTGAAGATGGAACTCTGCAGCACGAAACACATTATATCCAGGGGAAACAAGAGGGGCTTTCACGCCGTTGGAACATGAAGGGTATCTTGGTCTTTGAAGCGGAATACAAAGACGGCCAGCGCCACGGCAAGTTTAATAAATATTTCGACGATGGGAAACCGATGGCTCTGCAAACCTTTGTCAACGATAAGTCTAGCGGCATCAAAAAATCGTACGATGAGAAAGGGATCTGCTCTGAAAGCAAGTGGGAAAATGGGAAGAAGCTAAGTTAATAGATATCTTGCTCAGAAAGTCCGGTGATCTGAACAACCTGTTTTATAGGAAACCCTTGCTGGAGCATTTTTTTGGCAATTTCTAGACTCTTTAGTTTCTCTCCTTGTTCTCGTCCTTTGTCTTCCGCTTTTTTCAGTGTGTTCGTTTCAATTCTAAGCCATTTGAGATGGTCTTCATACGCTTCCCTTTCTTCAGGTCCAAAGTTCATTACATCTAAAACATGCAGCGCCTTCTGAAGAGACGGATCGTTTAAAGGAGCAGGAAGGTGGTCTTTTTTTAACAGATCATGCCGAGTTAAAAAAGCGACCCACATATCGAGCGATGTTTTCACCTTAGCGATCAGGTCCGAGAGTACTTCTTGATTGCTACTACAGAACTTCTTCAATTCGATGGTATGAAGTTCTAGATCTCTAAAATAGGGCAGATAACTCTCTTGTTCTCGAATGTGAAACACATTGTGATATTTTTTGACTTCAGGGATCGAAGTGAAGTTGAGGATATGGATTCCGATGGCTTTAGAAAGAAGGGCGTAGTCTTCGGTAACTTTGAGCTGCTCGGTATACAATTTTGCCCAATAATAGAGAGCTCTTTTATCATAGTCGGCCTCGTCGCTGATCTGAATTTCAATATTAAAGCGTTTCCCATCTTTCCCTTGGGCTTTGATGTCTAATATTGAGAGTTTATCATCTCTAAAATTCTTGGGATTGTAAGGATTTAAAAGGGTCACATCGCTGACCTGATCTTCTGGCCCTACAATTGAGTTAATCAACGAGATTAAGAGGTCTTTGTTTTCTTCAACGCCAAAAATCTTTTTGAAGGCAATATCGACACGAGGGCTGATTTTTTCCATAAATTGCATCACACTATGAGTGTACAGGAAAGGCGGTTTTTTTAGTTGACAATCTACTTTTTGAATCAAGTTGATCCTTCTGCGCGGGCAAACCCAGTCCTTCAGGACAGGGCAATCGCGCCCGAATTCCCCATCCTATTAGAAATGCTGTTTAGTGCGAATCTCATTGGCTTTTTTCGTTTGCCAAATTATAATTTAGCCTATGAAACGGCTTCAAGCATTCCAATTTGAACTCCATCAAGATGAAGAGAAAGAGCGCTCCATGCGAAAATTTACTGGAGCTTGCCGTTTTGTATTTAATAAAGCATTAGCGATCCAAATCTCTAATCACGAAGCAGGCAACAAATTCATTAGCTATGAGAGCATGGCAAAACAGCTCACACAGTGGCGCAATTCCGAAGAGACGCCTTGGCTCTATGACGCACCATGCCATTCACTACAACATGCCTTAAAAGATTTAGACCTAGCCTTTAAGAACTTTTTTGCAAAACGCACAAACTTTCCCTGCTTTAAACGGAAAGGACAAAAAACCAGTTTTCGTTATCCTGACCCCGCACAAATAAAACTCGATCAGAACAATAGCCGCATCTTCCTCCCAAAACTAGGCTGGCTCCGGTACCGCAAAAGCCGAAAAGTCGTAGGAGAAGTCCGCAATGTCACAGTCACCAATATCGGCAAAAAATGGTTTATTTCCATTCAAACAGAGCGAGAAGCTCAGCGGCCAAAGCATCCCGCAAATACCTCTGTTGGGATCGATATGGGCATTGCCCGTTTTGCAACAATGAGCGATGGAAACTATATCGCTCCGTTAAACAGTTTTAAGAAAAAGCAAGAACGGCTACGCCGTAGCCAGCGGGATATGAGGCGCAAGGTCAAATTTAGCAATAATTGGAAAAAGGAGAAAGCCAAGGTCCAGAAAATTCATACGGGCATTGCAAATGCCCGTAAAGACTTTCTGCATAAAGCCACCACAGCAATCAGCAAAAACCACGCGCTTGTCTGTGTTGAAGAATTGCAGGTCAGAAAGATGTCCAAATCAGCTTCGGGAACACAAGAAGAGCCGGGAACGAATGTCCGTCGTAAAACCGCTCTTAATCGAAGCATCTTGGATCAAGGGTGGGCAATGTTCCGTACCCAGTTGGAGTACAAACTACAGTGGAATGGAGGAATGTTAGTCATGATTTCTCCGGAATATACTAGCCAAACTTGCCCCCCTTGCAAGCATGTTTCAGAAAAAAGTCGTAAGACACAAGCCCAATTCGAATGTGTCAATTGCAAGTATAAAAATCATGCCGACGTAGTCGGAGCAATGAATATTTTAGAGCGAGGACTTCGCTCGTTAGCCTGTGGAGAGATGGTGCATTTAGGCCGCTCGACGAAGCAGGAACCCGCCGAAGCGA
>DASUCX010000232.1:0-4400 GCA_036275855.1 Rhabdochlamydiaceae bacterium | reverse complement strand
GCCCCCTTGAGCAGAGAAAAATTCCCGTATGCCAAGAGCGAGATTCTTCGATTGGGGGATCTGATGGTTCCTCAGGAGCGCAATGTTCATGGTAGGAATGCCTGGACAGTGGGGTTGCCAGCTTCATCGAGGACGACCTCGCCATTTCTGCTTTTAATCATCATTTCGATTTTTTTCTCAGCTTCGCTCAGTTTTTTCTGACAGGTGACAATCAGTTTGTCGGCTTCTTCATAGAGCTTAAGCGAGTCATCGAGCGATGCTTTACCCGAATTCATCTTTTCTAAAATTTCTTCTAAACGGCTGTAGGCTTCTTCAAATTTCATAATACCTTCGCTTTAATTTCTCCATCTTTGACTAGAACGCGGACGTTTTCTCCCGCTTGGACCTCATTAGGGGAGAAGATAACCGAATTACTGTTTTCTCGGAAGAGGATGGAGTAACCCTTCGTTAAAAGATTTTTTGGATCGATTGATTTCAAATGGGCTGTCAGCTGAGAGAGCTTCTGCTGCAGATGCTTAATTCGAACCATCGGATCTAAGGCTTGGAGCTGCCTTTGCAGACCTGTCAGCTGCAGTCTTTTGGTTGCAACCATCCGTTGCAGAGTCTGCGTCATCTCTTCGGAGAGATCATCTAAATGTTGAGCCGCTTGGCCTAAAATCGCAAAAGGCGATGTCAGAATCGGCTGGCGGCGGACAGTTTCTAGTCGGTGGCGGTAGGCTCCCAAAAGATGGAGCATCGCTTGATTGAGCCGTTTATCGGCCTGTGCGAGATAGTGTAGATGTTCAGCGGCAGCGGCCATGACGATCTCAGCCGCGGCAGAAGGGGTTGGAGCTCGGATATCGGCGACAAAGTCAGCAATCGAAAAATCGGTTTCATGACCGACCGCGGAGATAATCGGGATTTCTGACCGATAGATCGCTTCAGCGACGATCTCTTCGTTAAAGGCCCACAAATCCTCTAAGCTGCCTCCGCCGCGCCCGATAATCAAAACATCAGCGAGCTTGTATTGATTGAAATGGTCGATGGCCATCGCAATCTCCTGCGCAGCGCCGTCGCCTTGGACTTTGACGGGGTTGAGCAAAAGACGAAACTTAGCATGTCTTCTGCTGAGGACGTTGATCATATCTTGGATCACAGCGCCCGTCGGGCTTGTGACAACGCCGATCGTTTTTGGAGCGGTTGGAAGCGGTTTTTTACGCGACTTATCAAACCAACCTCTGGCCTCGAGTTTGGCTTTGAGGGCATGGAGTTTTAAAAGCAGTTCTCCTACGCCGGCATATTGGAGCTGGCGGACAATCAGCTGATAATTGCCGCGTGGTGCGTAGACACTGAGTTCCCCCTGGACGATCACCTGATCGCCATTTTTAGGCATCCTAGCGAGGCCCTGGGCATTGCCTCGAAATAACACCCCGGAAATCTGCGACTGGGCATCTTTTAACGTAAAATAGAGATGGCCGGAGGTTTGTTCCTTAAAGTTTGTAATTTCTCCTTGCACATGGACATAAGGGAAGCGCGATTCCAGCTGTTTTTTGATGGAGAGGGTGAGCTCGGTTACTGAGAGAACTTGATTTTCCATAAAAAATTGAGAATACCATTTTTTAGAAATAGATGGATAAATAAAACGCCTATTGAATGATCCGTTCGTCGCAATCCTGCCCCTTCAGGGGCGGTTCAAGACGAACTATCTGTTCAGGAGGCGGAAGGCGACGACAGGAGCCCCGCTTCCTTTTTTAACACATTGAATGTTAGTTGCTTGCATTTATACACTTATGGAATTTGATTTAATGTCTATAATTCTGTACCATATCAAGTATAGGGTATAGAATTATGGACATTACGAAAACCCCTTTTCCGGTAAGGAGAGCGCTAAAAAGATTAGGTCAGAACCTTTGCAATGCTCGGAAACGACGCCGGATCCCTATGAAGCTTGCCGCTGAAAGAGCAGCGATTAGCCGCACCACTTTGAGTAAAATCGAAAAGGGTGATGAAGGGGTTTCTTTAGGGGCTTACGCCAAAGTTCTGTTTATTCTAGGTATGATCGAACAATTGGCTGAATTGGCAGACCCTAAAGGGGATGAATTGGGGATGGAATTGGAGTTTGAGAGTTTGCCTAGGCGTATTAGAATCCCCAAGAGGTAGTATGGAACAGGCTATTTTGGTTTATCTGGATCTTGAAGGCAGTCCAATCAAAGTTGGAGAGCTTTGGGCGCGCTATCGCAACGGACGAGAAAGCATGTCTTTCGAATATGATCGCAGTTGGTTAAATCATCCTAGTCGATTTTCTTTGGACCCAGCTTTGCAATTGGTTGAAGGTGCTTTTCATACATCATCTGATAAGCCTCTTTTTGGATCGATCGATGATTCTGCACCTGATCGGTGGGGCCGATCGCTCATGCGCCGGGCTGAGAGAAAAAATGCCGAGAAAGAAAAAAGGATGCCCCGCGCTCTGAGAGAAATTGATTTTTTATTGATGGTAGATGATGAGGGAAGACAAGGTGCGCTCCGTTTTAAACGGGAAGAACAAGGCCCCTTTTTAACGGTCTATCACAAAAATCATATTCCCCCATTGGTTTCAGTTGGCAAGTTGCTCACAGCTGCAAATCACGTATTGCAAGAATCGGATACTGAAGAAGACCTTCGACTATTGCTTGCTCCAGGTTCTTCATTAGGAGGTGCAAGGCCAAAGGCCTCTGTGATGGACACGGATGGACATTTAGCCATAGCCAAATTTCCCCGCAAGGATGATGAAATAGATGTTATTGGTTGGGAAGCGGTTGCTCTTGCTCTTGCAGAAAAAGCAGGGATAAAAGTACCTGAATGGCGTCTTGAACCGGTTGGCCGTACACGCATTCTTTTGTCCCGCAGATTTGATAGAAAAAAAAATGTCCGTATCCCTTTTCTTTCTGCAATGAGCGTTCTGCAGGCAAAGGATAATGAAATGCATAGCTATCTTGAAATTGCCGATGCAATTCGGATAATGAGTGGTTCTCCTGCAGAAGACCTTGAAATTCTATGGCGATGCATTGTCTTCAATGTTTTGATTTCCAATGTCGATGACCATTTACGTAACCACGCATTTCTGTACGGAGGACTTTCTGGTTGGCACCTGGCTCCCGCATATGATTTAAATCCTACGCCGACCGATATTAAACCGAGGGTTTTATCGACGGCGATCGATTTAATAGATGCAACTGCCTCCATCGATTTAGCACTTGGCGTAGCTGAATACTTTGGCATAAAAAGTGCGCAAGCAAAAAAAATTATCAGAGAAGTTGGCTCTGCTACAGGCCTATGGAATAAAGAAGCCGCCAAATTTAAGATCAAAAAAATAGAAATCGACCGGATGGCCTCTGCCTTTGAACATGAAGATTCTCAAAGCTATAATTTGAATTAAATATTTGACTGCTGAGGACAGCCTGCTGCATTGTTTTTTAGGAAATGTTCTAGGATTGAAAAAGCGGTCGCATTACAATGGAGCTATGGACAAAGATGATTTCAGGATGTTGAAAATCGCTTGCGAGGGTTTGGAAAAAGCGCATATTCCATATATGTTAACGGGTTCCTTCGCTGCTAATTTTTATGCAGTCCCTCGTATGACACGAGACATAGATATCATTGTCCAGATATTTGAAACAGATGTCGACAGGTTTGTGCAGGCCTTTGAAAATCAGTTCTATTTGGATCGGCGAGTAATTTTAGAGGCAATGGAGCATCGAAGAATGTTCAATATTATTAACATGGATAATGCTTTTAAACTTGATTTTATTATTCTTAAAAATTCCTCCTATCGACAAATGGAATTTCAACGTAAACGCCGTGTGATATTTAATGGGGTTGGGGTCTGGATAGTGTCTCCTGAAGATCTCATTATATCGAAATTGGATTGGGCAAAAGATAGTATGTCCGAAATGCAGATGAGGGATGTAAAAAATCTACTGATGACTTTAAAAAATATAGATCAGACTTACCTACATCAATGGATCCAAACGCTTCGATTAGACGAGATTTATGCAAAAGTTGGGCATTCATGAACGATACAAGTCCCGAAATGGAAGAAAAAGTGCGGGAGATCATCCGACAAAAGACCCCTCAAGAAAGACTTGAAATGGCAAGTTCCATGTTTGCTCTGTCAAGGCAGCTTGTCATTCAGGCTATTTTAAGAGAGAATCCTGAGATTTCAGACTCGGCTCTTCGTCAGGAGTTTTTTGCGAAATTCTACGGCCAAGACTACACTGAAGAAGAGCTTCAAAAAATTCTTATTGCCCTAGGAAAGTGTCAGACTCCTTTTCAGCGATAGTTTATACCGCGATCGGTTGAAAAAGTGCCTTTTGGGCTGATGCGAAAGTTCCCGCGGCTCCGCGATCGTAAAGCGCGCTGTATTGATTCAATACAGCTAGCTT
>DASUCX010000231.1:0-5881 GCA_036275855.1 Rhabdochlamydiaceae bacterium | reverse complement strand
GACGAGGCGGATAACATTCTATACCATTCCGCTACGCAAACAGGTGATACCCAATGAGGCGAGGCACAGCCCAATTGATTGTATGTAACGATCTAATCTTAAAAGACTTCTGATTCATCTTCATCGATATTTGGTAGCATCTTGACTAAGCAGCTCTTCGACAATCTTTTTTAGTAAAAAATTTATTTTAAAATCCAATAAAAATTTTGTTAAATTTGTTTAAGTGTGTAATTGGATGTTAGATGTTTGTGTAGAGTGTTTATCTATTAAATTAAAATAATTAGTATTATTTAAAACAAATGTTTATTGATGTATAATATTTAAATATTAAATAACTGATTAATAAAAAGGTAATTATCATGCCAGGGCCAACAACAAACTCGCTACAGAGTCCATCCCAGACTGTGGTTTGTCCTCAGTTGGATTCAGGGAGTAAGCTTAGCCAAGGGATCGGCAATTCAAGCCTAGGTCATAAACTTCGCCAAATGCTTACCAATAATGGAAGAAGTTTATTAGATGAATGCATGACTATAGAGGAGAGGAAGCTTGAGAAAGCGAAGGTTTCCGCCAGCTATGGTATTTTTCACGTTCATTATGGAGTTATTCTCCCGATTAAAGCAAAGCTCTTCGGCCTTACTTCAGAACAAGAATCGAACCTTGATCTTTATCGAACACACATGGCTTTACGTGCTCAAGTTGACAAGGTCAAAACCGCCTTTAAAGCTTATCGTGCAGCTCGAGAAACAGCTGACAATGCTCCGCTAGAACCAGCAACTGAAAGAAAAGAGGCCCGCAAAGAAGCTCAGGCTGCAGGCTACGAATTACTAGAAAGGTACGAGGATTTGATTAAACTAGCCATCGAGCAAGCTGAGGATCATGAACTCGATAAAAATCAGTACCTTGACGATATTCAGAATAAACTTAGTAAAGATTATATTCTGCAAACAATAAATCAAATCCGAGCAAGAAGCCCCATTGAAAGATCTGCATTAGATTTTAGGGATATTGATATCACTTATATGCACGGTCTATACCGCTCCTTAGTGACGAATTTTGTCTCGCATGTCCACGCTGCGAAGTGTGCATCGGGGGGTCATGAAAGTTCTAAAGAGATTTCAAAAGCCTTTATTCAAGGTTTAGCTTCTATTCCTGAACTTGCAGAAGGGGAGACTTTATCTGATTTATATGATTCGCTAAATGATCCAGAGATCGTTCATAATCTTCAAATAATTCAGATGCAAAACATTGAGAATCATTTCACGGAGCAGCTCACAATTCTGCTGAACAAGAAAGAAGAGATTAAACCTGAGGAATTGGCCAACATCCACTGTCATGGAGTCAATTTATTGTCAGTACTACCTCAATTGACAGCCGAAAAATTAAATGCCCTCAAGAAAATTAATAAAGAACGGAAGGAAGCAGTTGCAGCATTTTTAAAAGTTCACAGTGAATTTGAGCAAAATCAACAAGCAAAAGATACAGACTATAGCTTGGAAGATGTCGAAACATTTTTTTCCGATATTGGTAAAAAAATGGAAGATGTGCTGCCCAAAGTTGAGGGGGGGGATGAAACAGCGGTTGGCCGTTTCGCAACAGCTGCGCGAAGCAGCGGTGTAAAGATTAAGGAAATATCTTCCAAATTAGGAGACATAGAAGAAAGGGTTAAAAAGGATCAAAGAGCAGTCGAAGGGTGTGAAAAAGTCATCAAAGATGCAAGCGAAGAAATTGATCGTCTTCATTATGTAATCAGTCAGAAAAGAACGGCTATTAACCAAATGGAAGCCGGTAGCGACGATTTGAACAAAGAAGCCATGAAAGGGCTCAAAGAAGGGTTCGAATTGGAAATAAAATTAATCGAAGACTCGAAAGCACGGCAAGGAGAAAAACTCGTATTAGCGCGAAGAATTCTTCCGCAGCTCCAAAAAAATGCTGCCAACAGCAAAGCACACTATATGGAAGAGAGCCGCGAGTCAGAAAAGAGAATTCGTGAGGTCAAGGTTGCCCCCATGATTCGTCTGAATGCGGAAGAAATTGTTCAGATTGCGAGGTATTTTGGCGTTGAGAATCCACTCTCTACAAAATCACAAATGGCTCAACAATTGCAGAAAACAATTGCAGACTATAGCTTGGAAGATGTCGAAACATTTTTTTGCGATATCGGTAAAAAAATGGAAGACGTGCTAACAGAAGCTAGGGATGATGTAACGCAGAATAACACTGTGGTCGGCCGTCTTGCAAGAGAGGCACTAAAAATAGGTGAATTGATTAAGACCAAGTCTAATGAATTAGCAACAATACAAAAACAGTATAAAAAGGATCAAGAAGAGCTCAACGAGTGTGAAATAGTTATCATACAAGCGCAACAAGAAATGACACGTCTTAATAGTGAAATCAAAGAGCAAAATACAGAACTTCGGAAAATGGAAGCCGATATCAACAAATTGGACAAAGAATTCAAAAAGTTCAGCAAAAAAAAGGATCTATCGGAACAGATATTTGCAGAGGAAAAAAATCGTTATGACATTGAGCGATTAAGACAAAACAATTTAATTGAAAAGCTCAACTTGGAAATACAGACAAACGAACGTAACAGAATAAACGAACAATGTAAATTTAGTAATGCAAGAACAAGGCTTAAACCGCTCAAAGACAAGGCTGCTAAATCAGATGAGCAAGCTATGAAAGCTAACAACCAGTTGCCAGCAGAAATTCGTGCTCTCAAAGTTGCCCCAATTAGTCATCTTATTGCGGAAGAGGTTGCTCAGATTGCAAAATATTTTGGCGTTGAGAAACCTTCCTCTACAAGGTCTCGAATGACTCAGCAATTAAGTAAAACAAAAGAAGCCATTGCCAAAATAAAAGAAGAGACGTATGCCGCGCATAAAGCAAAAATAAGAGATCTGATCACACAGCTTAAAGATCAACCATTCACTATGATAAAGGGAGAATTTGCTGTGAATGACAATCTCTTTGGTGGAGAAGATGGATGGGTCCAACGGTGCATTAAAACTCAGATTGCACTTAACATTGGCATCGCAAAAGAAGTCACTCGTGCAGTTGCTAAAGAAGTTGTTGACCAAAAGGATAAACTCTATCAATCGCAACAAGGTCCTGAGGAAAAGAGGACTCACATGCAAAAGCGGATGGGGCAAAGAATTCTCCCGCTTGCTACTAAATTAAATATAGCAACCTTTAGTTCGAAGGGTGTTTTGAATGCAATCGAAGAGAGATTTGAAGCACCTTTATCACTTGCTGGGATCGAATTCTGCGCCAATATTTGTTCAAAATGTGACGTTGGTGTACCTGATGTAGAGACGTCCATATGAGGATGCGGATAGCAGTATAATGAGAGTAGTAACTTATGTTTAAAACAGATGTTTGTTTGTATATAATATTTAAATAACTAATTAGTAAAGAGGTAATTATCATGACAACGCCAAAAATAATTTCGCCACAGGGTCCACGCCCGACAGAGGCTTATCCTCGGTCAGATTCAGGGAGTAAGCCTAGCCAAGGGATCGGCAATTCAAGCTTAGGCCATAAACTTCGCCAAATGATTACCAATAATGGAAGCAGTCTATCGGATAAATGCATGACCATAGATGAGATGAAGCTTAAAAAAGCGAAGGTCTCCGCCAGCTATGGTCTTTTTCACGTTCATTATGGAGTTATTCTCCCGATCAAAGCAATGCTCTTCGGCCTTACTCTCGAACAAGAGCTGAATCTTGATCTTTATCGAATACACATTGCGTTATGCGCTGAAGTTGACAAGGTCAAAAGCGCTTTTAAAGCTTATCGGTCAGCTCAAGAAACAGCTGATACAGCTCCGCTGCAATCAGAAACTAAAAGAAAAGATGCCCGTATAAAAGCGCAGCATGCAGGAGAGAAGTTGGTTAAAGGGCATGATGATTTGATTAAATTAGCCATCAAGCAAGCTGAAATTCATAGACTCGATAAAGATAAGTACCTTGCTGATATCCACAATGAACTTAGTAAGGACTATATTCTGCAAACAGTGAATCAACTCCGAGCAAGAAAAGAGGTTGAAAACCCTCTATTAATGTATGGTGATTTTGATCCCGCTGGTATTCGTGATATATACTGCAGCTTTGTGATGGATTTTATCTCGCATGTCCAAGCTGCGAAGCATGCATCGGGAGGTTATGCAAGTTCTCAAGAGATTTCAAAAGCCTTTATACGAGGTTTAGCTTCGATCCCTGAACTTCAAGGGGAGACTTTGTCTGATTTATATGATTTACTAAACAACGATCAAGAGTTCGTTGATTATTTTCAAACGACTCAGCTGAAAAGCATTAAGAGCTATTTCATGAAGCAGCTCGAAGTTTTGAAGGACAAACAAGAAGATGTTACACCTGAGGAACTGGCTAGCATCCACTATAATGGAGTCGCTCTTTCGTCAATATTACCCCAATTGACTGCCGAAAACTTAAATACCCTCAAGAAAGTTAACAAAGAAAGGAAAGAAACAGTTGCAGCGCTTTTGCAAACTCAGAGTGAATTTGGACTAGATCAACAAGAGATCGGAGAGACATCGCGATATACATTTGAAGATGTCGAAGCATTTTTTTCCGATATCGGTGAGGAAATGGAAAAGGAGTTACTTGCAGCTAGGAATGATAAAACAGCAGTTGGCCGTTTCGCAAGAGAGGCGTTACAAATACGTGCATCGATTGATATGAAGTCTAGAGAATTAGCACCAATAGAAGCAGGTGATAACGATCGACGTGTAGCCAAAGAGTGTCAAGAAGCGATCGAATCAGCATTTGAAGAAATTGCGCGTCTTGATGGGGTAATTCGTGAGCAAAGAACGCGTCTTAACGAATTCAAATCTGACATCCCGCCGGAAGAAATATTCAAAAACGAATGGCTGAAAAAATTACAATATAATAACATTAATAGCAAAAGAATAATCCTTGATAAGATCGAACAAAAGGCTGCTAAAAGAGATGAGCAAGCTTGTGAAGATAAAATCCGCCAGTTGAAAGACGAAATTCGTGCTCTCAAAGTTAACCCAATCATTCGCCTTAGTGCGGAAGAAGTTGCTCAGATTGGAAAGTATTTTAATGTTGACAGGCATTTTGGAAAGAGTTTTGGCATTGAGAAGCCTTTCACTCCAAAATCTCGAATAGCTAAACAATTACTCAAAACAAATGAGGCCATTGCTAAAACAATGAAAGAGAAGTGTGTTTCTGAATGCGCCTCTCATATAGAAAAATTAAAGCAGCTGATATCGCAACTCAAGGATCAACCATTCACTTTGACTAGAGATGGACAATTCGTTGTTAATGATAATCTGTTTGGTGAAGAAAATGGGTGGGTCCAACGGGGCATTAAAGCTCAGATTTCAGTTAACCTTGCTATCGCAATAGAGTTAACTCGTGCAGTCGCTCAAGAAGTTGTTGACCAAAAGGATAAACACTATCAATCGCAACAAGGTTCTGAGAAAAAGATGAATCATATGCAAAAACGGGTAGGTCAAAGAATTCTTCCACTTGCTATTAAATTAAAAACAGCAGACTTTAATCCGAAAGATGTTTTGAAGGCTATCGAAGAGAGAATTGAAGCGCCTTCATCTCCCGTTGCATCTCCTTCTGCGCCAAGACGTGTTCAAGAGCGCTTATCAGCTGAACTGGCTACCCTTAGCGATGATGCTCAGGAGTGGAGTGATGCTGGTATACCTGATGTGGGGACGTGGTATGAGGAGGCGGATAAGAGCATATCAAAGGTTTCTAAAGAGACTTCGCCCTTGATCAGATGAATTGGATTTTTCCTATGAGGAATGACAAGAACAATAAATGAACCCCCTATACTGGACAGTTTTTGGGTCTAAAGGCCGGCTGCGGCTTTGTCAGATCGATTT
>DASUCX010000230.1:0-10833 GCA_036275855.1 Rhabdochlamydiaceae bacterium | reverse complement strand
CCTCAATAATCTGTGCGTGCTCTTCATAGGAAAGTGCTGCGTCTTTTATTTTATCAAAATAATAAAGGTCTAGTCGCCTTAGTTTTTGTTTCAATTCTGAAATGATTTTTTCGAGCTCTTTATTTTCTGAAATTCTTACATAAATTGAATGGAAATCATAATCAGCATCCAAAGCAGCTATGCGATCCCGATCCTTCATTTTTTGCAAAAATCGTTCATTAACTTCGATCAGGGCTTGAATATGAAGATCGGTAATTGATCCAAAAGCTTGTGTAAGTGCTAACCGTTCTAGCGTCCATACAATAGAATAGAGATGAAATGCGCTATGAAAATCTATCGTGCTTACGAGAGTTGAGCGATTAGGTTTTGTTTGCACAAGCCCTTCATCTTCAAGACGCAATAACGCTTCTCGAATCGGGGTTCTACTGACCCCCAACTGTTCTGCCAATTCCTTATCTCGTATTTGTGATCCTGGTGCCAAGGTTCCATCCAAAATCCAATGACGAATTTTAAGATAAGCCTCTTGACGAACAAAAGTGCGTTGTATTTGTTCTTCCATAAACGACCCAGCTTTCCTTTGACTGATATGTAATATATCACGCAAATCCATTTGCCGTAAAGGCATTATTTTTCAAATAATTTATTGCATGATCAATGCCATAATTGACGACACGCCCTAATTCGAAAAAATTCAGCTACGTAGATTCTAAATTACACATTGAACCTCTTGACTTAGCTAAGAGCCGATCTTAAAATGAAGAAAAGGCACGCTTATGAAAAAGATTCCCATCAGGTTAGATCAACGTAAGATTGAAAGATTTTGTAGGAAATATCATATCGTTTATTTGGCTCTTTTTGGCTCTGTATTAACTTCACATTTCTCAAAGAAAAGTGACATCGATATACTGGTCAGATTTGAGAAAAAACATATCCCTCACCTTTTCAGTTTTGCAGGTATTGAATCAGAACTTAGCGAAATTATTGGACGGGAAGTTGACTTAAAAACTCCAAATGATTTAAGCCCTCTCTTCCGAGAGGAAGTCTTGGCAAAAGCGAAGACTATTTATGGACATTAAAGACATAACTCGCTTTAAACATATGCTTGCTTCCGCTCAAGCTATTCTTGCTTTTGCCCGTGGAAGAAAAAGAACGGATTTGGATAAAGACAGACAATTTCTTTCAGCTGTTGTGAGGGAATTTGAGATCATAGGGGAAGCCGCTGGGAGAATTTCTAAAAGAACACAAAAGCGATTTCCTAAGATCCCCTGGAAGGACACGATTGGAATGAGAAATCGTTTGATTCATGCCTATTTCGATGTTGATCATGATATTGTTTGGAAAACGGTTCGCAATTATTTACCCTCCTTATGCCAGCAGCTGGAGAGAATTGTTACTACGCTAGAGCAAGAATGATGAGAAATCTTCAGAGAAGCGTTAAGATCTCATGACCTGTTTTGGTGATGAGGATTGTGTGTTCCCATTGAGCGCTCGGCTTTCCATCGGCGGTCCGAGTGGTCCATTGATCGACAGGATCGATGATTCCATCACGGACTCCCGCGTTGATCATCGGTTCAATCGTAAAGGTCATCCCTTCCACTAGAGGAATTTTGAGAGTATTGTAGTGATGGGGGACTTGAGGAGGTTCATGGAAGTCGACGCCGACACCATGGCCGACAAATTGATCCACAACGCTGCAGCCATGCAGCAGGGCATAATCCTCAATGACTTTTCCGATATCACACAAAAGGAGACCCGGTTTTAAGATGGCAATCGCGCGTCTTAAACACTCTTTTGAGACTTCCACGACTCGGTGTTTTTCTTCAGAAACATTTCCGATTTCGACCATGGCACTGCAATCGCCGTAATAGCCGTTTAAAATGGGAGTGACATCGATATTGACGATATCCCCGTCGACTAGCGGTTTATTATCAGGAATTCCATGGCAGATCACTTCATTTAAAGAGGTACAGATGCTTTTGGGATACGGAGGCTCTCCGTATCCTAATGGAGCCGCGATCGCACCAGCTTGTTTGTGGAGCTCCTCGGCAAAGGCATTGAGTTGGTTGGTGGTGATGCCGGCTTTGGCCATCTTGCAGATCGCCTCAAGAATCGAAGCGGCCAGTTTGCAGGCACTGCGGATTCCTTTGATCTGCTCTGGGGTCTTAATCAGGATGCCGTACTGTTTTTTGTAGTCGTGCTCTAACTTTTTAGCATCTTGAGGTTGCGCGGGATAATGACATTTCTTCCATTTCTTTCCGCTTCCGCACCAACAAGGCTCATTTCGTTCAGTCATAGAATACTTTTTTTAAAATAAGGCCGTGGGCGGGGGCTGTCACGCCAGCGAGCGTCCTATTTTTACTCTTTATAATTTCGGGCATTTCTTCCGCAGACAATTTTCCGCAGCCGACGTAGAGCAAAGTCCCCACGATATTCCGGACCATTTTATAGAGAAAATTGTTTCCTGACACCCGAATTTTCAACCTGCTGTCCAACACCTCGATGACAAGTTCAAAAATTTCTCTGACGTTGTCCTCTTGCTTTTCATTCGTCAGAGCCGAAAAATCGTGTTTCCCGATTAAATAAGCTGCCGCTTTTTTCATCTCTTCACTATTGACGGAATAAGAAAAATGCCAAGAGAAGTTTCGGTAAAAGGGCAGCTGCGTTGACCCCAAGCAGACGAAATAGTGGTATTCCTTGCCGAGATTTTGCAGGGTTGGATGAAACGACTCGGGTGCTTCCTCGATCTTTAATATCGAGATATCGCTCGGCAAAAGAGAGTTGAGTCCCTTCTGCAGTTTATCTAAAGGCATATCCTTGTCGGTGAAAAAGTTCACGACCTGCCCCTCGGCATGCACGCCCGCATCGGTCCTGCTGGCGGCTTGAAGGTTTACCGGATGGCGCAAGATTTGAGCAGCAGCCTTTTCCAATTCTTCTTCAATGCTCGGGCCCGCAATGGTCTTTTGCCATCCCAAATAACGGGTGCCTTCATAGGCAAGAATTAATTTGATATTTCGCCAAGACATGGCTCTATTCTACCAGGGAAAAGACAATAAATCAGTATCCTAAGAGCTTATGCTTTGAAAGTTCTTCAGTTTGCTCCAGAGGTAGAGCATGAGAAGGAGGAAAAACAGGAAAAAGAGCGGCATGGCCAGGGCCGACGCAGGGTAGATGAGCTCGGAAAGAAGAACGGAGAGCACAACCGTGCCGATATTAAGGAAATTGAAAACAGCCGAGGCGTTCGATTTGTTGGTGGCAGTTGAGAGGCCGTAAGAAGACATATTGGGGTATCCGATTCCTGCAAAGATGTAGATCAAGGCCATTGGGACAAATAGCGACAGGCTTGAGGGGCCGTAAATAGCAAACGGAATGAGCATGGTGAAATTCGCCAGCACCATGCCAAGGGTTGTCCAAAACAAGGCTTGGAGGGTGGACAAGCGGCCGATTAGAGCAGAAGCTGCAAACGATCCGATGATCAGGCCGATCGGAGGGATTAAATTGTACAGTCCGAATTGACCAGGTTTAAGGCCGACAATATTAATGCCGATAAAGGGAGCTTTTGAGCCGAAAATATAGATGAGAGCGCCTCCGCATCCCATCATGAGTGAGCAGAGGACTAAGATCCGATTGCGCAGCGTTGACTTGTACCCTTCGATGATGGCGGGAATTTTGAGATGGCCGCGGTCAATCGATTTTGCGGTTTCAGGCAGTTTTTTAGAGCCATAAAGCATGGCAACTCCGAAAAGCGCCAAGAAATAGAAACAGCTTTGCCAACCGAGCCACTGCGTGAGAAAACCGCCAATGGCGATGCCAATCCCCGGCATAATTGCAAATGCTAAAACAAATTTAGAGATCGTTCGGGTCGCTTCTGAAGGCTCATGGGTGTCTGCGACCATGGTATAGCTGATCTTCAAACCGACGGTAGCTCCGAGCGCTTGAAGGAAGCGCGCGAAAATCAATAAATTAAACGAGGCGTGCAATGATGAAAAGGCGCACAAAAGAGAACCAATAATTGAGAGCCATAGGCCAAAATAGAGAGTCTTTTTTCTGCCGTAAGCATTTGCTACCGGGCCATAAGGGAGCTGTCCAAGCGCATAACCGATCAGATACGATGTCATTGTCAGCTGTGAATGTCCGACAGAGACGTGGAAGTATTGCGAAATAGCGGGAAGGGCAGGGGTAAAAAGCACGGCACCCACCGATCCAAAAGAGACCAGGAGAAGAAGAAGAATCAACGGCGGCTTTTGATCTGACATGCTTACAGGCTACTGGATGAATAGATCAAAGTCAATGCGTAGACGTGAGGAACTGCGCTAGGCCCTCTAAGAACATCTGAATGGCGATCATGGTCAAGACAAGCCCCATGAGCCTTTCGCAGGCCAAAATTCCGCGCGGACCCATGATTTTATTCAGGAAAGTCGATGAGAGGAGGATGAGCGTGGTCACAATCCATGCGACAATAATAGCAAGGACAGAGGAGATTGCTGTCTCTTGGCGGGAATATAACATGATGGCCGCTAAAACCGCAGGACCCGCGACAAGCGGAACTGCTAAAGGGACAATAAAAGGTTCTTTTTCGTCTTTGGAAGGTTGCTCTGATTCTTTGGTGGGGAAGATCATCTTTAAAGCGATTAAGAAAAGAATGATCCCTCCAGAAATTAGGACAGAGTATTGGGTAACTTGCAGCGCATTGAGCAAAAAGTCTCCCACGTAATTAAAGAGAATCATGATTGCAAGGGCAATCACCATTTCGCGGAAAATGATCTGCCTCTGACGTTGATGGGGGATGCCTTTCAAAATCGAAATGAAAAGAGGAATATTGCCGATGGAATCCATCAGTAAAAAGAGAGAAAAAGCCATCGACAGCATCTTCATTTCTCAAGATATATCAAAGCTGATCGTTTGATTCTAGAGGGTGTTGATCAATAAAATTTCGATCGATTTTTGGGGCTTTTTGTGCCAATTTTAATTTCATTTGTTATGGGTTATATCAACTTCGTATATTACCCATAACAAATGAAACTAAAAGTGGCCAAAAATCCTCCAAAAAGCGATGAAATATTTATTGATCAACACCCTCTAGGAGGATCGTACGGCTTAAATCGTCAAAAATTTTCTTTTGATTCAAAGTGAGCGACTTGAAAAAAACCAAGCAGTCTTGGTTTTTTGCAAAGGCGGCTTTGGTCCAATTGGTCGATCCTAAAATCAGTTGAGATCGGTCGATATAGGCCCATTTATGATGAAGCAGTTGCTGGCCTTGACTAAAGGTAACGGGGATGTGGTGATTTTGCAAAAACGCCACTGCTTTTTTGCTTGCGCCTCGAGCGGCATAATGGTCGAGAGCGATGGAGACCTGAACGCCCCGCTTTTGAGCGTTGACTAGCGCCTGAAGAAGATCGGGATGGGTGAGTGTGAACATCGCAACAAAGATCGAGCTTTCAGCCATATCCAGCTGCTGCATTAAATAGTCTAAAGCATTCAGGTCAGGGAGCATCCATAGTCGGCACGATTGGTTGTGGATGTTAAAATCAAAATAGGGCGATGTTGGAGATTTTAAAAACTGCGCGAGCGGTGGGTGGTAAAACCCGACCGATAAATTATCGTGGAGGACTAAAGACGAGGTTGTCATGTTGGCAGAGCCGATGAAGACATGGGACTCGTCTGTTGTGATAATTTTACGGTGCATGAGCCCTTTCGTTTTAACAGCGGTTGCAACCAACGGAGTCGAAACGGGGGTCGAGCCGCTTTTGGGGTCGTGCCAGATCCGGACCGAGACCCCATTGTGGGCTTTTTGATACAATTTTTTGAGGAGCTCTTCGTCAGTAATGGCATACATCGTAATCGCAATCGATTTCTGAGCGTCTGCAAAGGCTTTTTTAAGGACAAGGCGAAAATCATCCCGTTTTTGATTCGAGTAAAAAACGAGGGGATTTTCAGGAGATGGAAGAGAAGGATTAAGAGCCGCTCTGATTAAAACAAGGTAAAGAGCGGCTAAAGAAAATAGACTTAATAGTATCTTAGATTTTTTCGCCGCGAGCACGCATCTCTCGAACGACGGCATCAATGCCGACTCTGTCGATTTTGCGCATGCCGTGAGCAGAGACATTCAGAGTGATGAAGCGCTTTTCTTCCACAAACCAGAACCGTTTTTTCATCATGTTGGGATTGAAACGGCGTCTTTTAATTCCGGTGACTTTGAGACCGACACCTTTCTTTTTTTTGGCAATTCCGCGGATGGCGTAGCTGTTGCCTCTCCGGGGAATTTTGCCGGTCACTTGACATTGTCGTGGCATAATTACCTCTATAGTTAGTGACAAACTATACCAGGTGCGCCGTTATCCAACAAGTTTTTGTTCCTAAGGAACTTGAAACTAGCTGTTGATTTGGAAGCGAGGGAGTGTTAAATATAAATTTTAATTTGACATGGAAGAACTTTTAGCTGACTACATTGTGATCGGATCGGGCCCTGCCGGGCAAAAAGCCGCTATCCAGGCTGCCAAGCTCGGCAAAACGGTAATCGTCATTGAAAAAGGGGCGCATCTCGGAGGCGCGTCGCTCAACTCTGGCACGATTCCGTCGAAATCTTTAAGAGAGGCGATCATCGACCTGACAGATTTTTATGAACGGAGCTTTTACGGAAAAGATCGGCCTCAAAAAAGGATTTCCATTAACGACTTGAACTACCGCCTGAATAAGGTACTTGAAGAGCGGCGAAAATTGCTGGCAAAGCAGTTTGAGAAAAATAAGATCAAAGTGTTGTTTGGAGAGGCTCGGTTCATTGACCCTTATCATATGGAAGTTGTCGATGACAAGAGACGCCTCTTATATAAGGTGCGAGGCGACTACTTTTTGATTTCTTCAGGATCCCAGCCCCGCAATCCGCTGCATGTTCCGTTTGATCACGAAGTGATTTTGGATTCGACAAGGCTGCTGACGATTGATCACGTGCCCGAAACATTATTGGTGCTAGGTGGAGGAATCATCGGCTCGGAATACGCGAGTTTTTTTGCAGCGCTGGGGACAGAAGTGACGGTTGTCGATAAACGGGATCACATGCTTCCGCTGCTCGATAGCGAGATCGGAACCCATTTGCAAAAATCGCTCACGACGATCGGACTCAGAATGGTCGGACGAAAAGAATTAGATTCGATCCGACGTGTGAAGAAGCATGCCGAGGTCCATTTCAAAGATGGGACGAAACTCGAAGCTGAAATGCTCCTTTATGCCTTAGGTAGAGAAGCGAATGTTGAGCATCTCCAGATTGAAAAAGCCGGCATTGCGCTCGATCGATCGGGATACATCCCAGTCAATGCGCTATTCCAAACGATCATGCCGCATATTTATGCCGCCGGCGATGTGATCGGAGGACCGTCGCTTGCTTCGACAAGTATGGAGCAAGGACGCCTGGCCGCGCGGCATGCTTTCGGTGTCCAGACGCACCATTTCCCGACGTTTTACCCGATCGGGATTTACACGATTCCCGAAATTTCGTCGTGCGGTTATACTGAAGAACAACTGAAAGAATTGGGGTTTCGTTACGAAATCGGCCGGGCCTACTATTATGAAATTGCACGCAATCTCATCTCCGGAAACGACCCAGGATTGTTTAAGATTTTATTCCATGCGGACACTTTAGAGATTCTCGGCATCCATATTATTGGGCGCGCGGCGACGGAAGTGATCCACATCGGACAAATTGCAATGAGTTTTAATGCGCGGATCGATTATTTTATGGATCAGGTCTTCAATTACCCGACTTACGCTGAAGGCTATAGGATTGCTGCGCTAAATGGTTTTAACAAAGTGAAACATAAGAGATAAGGTGATGTATGCCAATATATGATATCTTTGCAACGAAAGAACCTGAGCCTGCAATGGACCCTGCCATGGAACAGGGCGTGGAACAAGAAGCAGAACTCTTGTCCAGCGGCAAGGACAGATTTTTCTCTTCTCTGACAGCCCGCGTGCTTTTCTTTTTATTGTTTCTCGGAGATATCTGCTGGGGCATCTATGCCTTGAGTCTTGTCTTGTTCGGAGGAGTTTTATCTCTTGCGACAGCGGGCAAAGTGGCTCTTTTCAACCGCATCTACCACAAAAATTGGATCTCTCTAAAAAGATCTGGCATCTGCGGTGTTGCGCTTTTCATCTCCCTCTTTAGCCCTGCCCTGGGAATCATGATCGCCTGCACCTATTTCATGATGTACGATAAAAAAGGAATCCAGGAAGTTGTGCCTAGATCACTTCAAGAACAGTTTCAAGAGTTTTTGAAGTAAAACAGCTTCTTATACTTGTTTTACGCTGAGAGATTTCGGCTCAAGCTGATTCACGACGCCTCTTTGTGCGATGAAATCGTTCGCCCAGTCTGTGGACATGTAAGCATAGAGACCATTTATTGTCCTAGAGCTGCTTCCGTCATCAGATTCTCCTTCTCCAGCTAAGAGAACCTCTGAGAAAGGATTGTTCCAGGCCTCGAAGTTTAGAGCATTTATAATAGAGAAACTCCGTTCTGTCATATTTTTGATTAGAATGTGAATATCGTAAGGGCCGAGCTTTTCAACAAAAACCATCAAAGCTTGAGTGCGTGCAGGTCCAGTTCCTTTTATTCTAACAAGGCTATGTTCTTTCGTATGACTCAATCCCTTTACCATCAAACCTTTCCTACCATCCGACGTCGAAAAACGGTAGAGAGGTTTCACGTCCGCGTCCGCCCATAGGACATCAAAATTTGCATAGGTTTTTTTGTTTTTCTCTAATCGCCATTCTGGCAGCGTGTCGTAATTGTCCTTTCCGCCCGCAATTTTATAAAAGGCTTCGACCATAGGGTCTTTTGTTAGAAGATGTTTATAGGCAACCCAGGCTGCCAGCGTGACTCCAACAATCACCACCAGCCAACGCCACTCTCTAATACTAGGAGTGTTCAGCACAGCAAGAAAAAATATCCCCGTAAAAGCGAGGATCGCTCCAATGCGGATTTTGGCGATATCCGGAGGGAGCTGTGTCCAAATTTTCTGTCCTGGTGGATAGGTTTTGTTTGTAATTTGATCAGCTGGCCTGTCGTAGTAATAAAAATTTGTGGCTCCAGTTCGAAGACTCATTTTAATGGCTCAACATAACCGCTAGAGCGAAGAGCCTCTTCAATCCAGTTTTTTAGGTGATGGAGTGGGAGTATGGCTGACATCCCAGACTCAACTGTCGGATCATCTAAATTTACGATTCTAGATAAAATGCCAATGGCTTTTCCTTCGACGTTTAAGACAGGAGATCCAGCATTTCCCTTCACGGAAGCTATGCTTGAAATAGCATACACGTGAGAATACCCCATAATTTTACCTATCGAAGGTAGAGCAACGACAGTTTCATTATCACTTATATACGTGCACCCTCGAAGGGAAAAAATCCAGTTTCCAATGTCCTCTTTGTTCGATGCAATGTTGAGGTAAGATAAAGTCATATCGTTGGGTTTATCAATTTTTAAAAGAGCGATATCTTCAGTAGGATGTTCGGCGATGATCGAAGCTTTTACGAAGATGCCTTTCTGCTGGAGAAAGGCAAGGGCGCCAAACTGAGAATTAATGAGACGTTTGTTCGTAATGAAATGGCCATCCGGGGTAATAAAAAAAGCCGTTCTCGGGCTGTATTCCAATAAATTCCACCATTGTTTAGCCCAAGTCGCCCAATCGGGAGCTTCCTCATAAACGAACAGGCAAATGGTTTGCATCACGTCTTCTGTCAGCTTATCTAGGGATTGAGTAGAAATCGGGGTCGAATTTTTGTCATTTTCTAGGCTTACTCCTTCAAATATCGGATATTGAAGAGCTCCTAATTTGAGTGAGGCAAAGAAAAATAATAGAGTAAAAAGCTTGTTCATTTCCATAACCTTTGGTTTTTTACTTTCATTTTAATGGCTCAACATAACCGCTCGAGCGAAGAGCCTCTTCAATCCAACTTTTTAGGTGATAGATGGGGAGTGTGGCTGACATCCCAGACCGACCACTGTCTACGTTGCTGAAATTTACGTTTCCAGATAAAATGCCAATGACTTTTCCTTCGACGTTTAAGACAGGGGATCCCGCATTTCCATCCCCGAAAGGTATGGTTGAAGCAGCGTAATCTTGAAGATGTCCCACAATCTTACCTATCGAAGGTAGAGCAACGAGAGTGTTATTATATATCAATGCGCATCCTCGAAGGGAAAAAATCCAATTTCCAACTTCCTCTTCGTTCGATGCAATGTTGAGATAAGATAAAGTCATATCGCTGGGTTTATCAATTTTGAAAAGAGCGATCTTTTCAGTAGGATGTTCAGCGATGAGCGAAGCCGTTACGACCATTTCTTTCTGATGGAGAAAGACAGTGATGTCAGACTGAGGTTTGATGATTTGTTTATTTATAAGGAAATGTCCATCCGAGGTAATAAAAAAAGCCGTTGCCCGGGTCTTTTCCACGGTTGCAGGAGACCACAAATTCGTCCAACCGGCGGTTTCCTCTTCATAAACACCGAACATGCAAAGGGTTTGCATCGCTTCCTCTGTCAGCTTATCTAAGATTTGAGCAGAAATCGGGGTCGAATTTTTGTGGTCTTCTAGACTTCCTCCATCAAATATCGGATGGTGAAGAGCTCCTAATTTGAGGGAGGCAAACAGAAATAGTAGAGCAAAAAAAAGCTTGTTCATTTTCATAACCTTTGTTTTTTTTCATAGCCCTTGGGTATAACCGCTCGAGCGAAGAGTTATACTGTGGGGCGGTGAATTTTTTCATTTTGACCTGCGTCAAAGCCCCGGGGTTTGTCTATCAAAAAGAGGGCAGTATTATTAATACGGCCTCCTTTTTGATAGA
>DASUCX010000229.1:0-7232 GCA_036275855.1 Rhabdochlamydiaceae bacterium | reverse complement strand
CATAATGGGGCAGCCGGTGCGCGAAGAGAGTAAAGCCGGAAGGGGGGAGGTATAGGCATCACGGCCGAGGAATGGGCAGGAAAAACCAGAATCTGGCATCCCTTGGTCTCCGACGATGCCGACAAATTTGCCTTGTTTGAGGGCCCGGAACGACTCTTTATAAGCGCTTTTCGGAGGAATAATCGTTCCTCCGAACTTCTGACGGAGGTTCAAGATCCATTGGTAGAGATAATGGTTGTTAATAGGTCTTCCAATGGCGACACCGGGCATTCTTTGGATGCCTTCTAGAAATAGAATTTCCCAGTTGGTCTGGTGGCCGCAGAAAAAGATGATCCCTTGGCCTGCTTTGATCATCGATGCAGCGGGCTCAGGGTTGACGCAGGTGGCGAGTTTGTAGATGTTTTTTTCGATCGCAAGACGCGGGTACTCAAGAGCCGTGATGGCTAAGCTTTGGAGCGATTTTTTTGCTGTGGAAACGATTTGCTCAGGCGTCAGGTGAAGGTCGGAGGCGAGTGCTAGATTCGAAAGGGCGCGTTTTCGATATTTGGGATAACTGTAATAGACGGCAAGACCAAGAATCCTGCCGAGCAGATGTAGGACTTTATAGGGCAGAAATTGGAGGGGGAAAGTGAAAATCCGGAACAGGATATAGGTTAGGAGAGACATATTTGACACACCTTCTCAAGCTGGCGGCTGAAGTCGAGATGCTGGACGGAGGTGCGGATCTTTTGGGCTGACAGCGCTGTTTTAGGATGGTGAAGAGTGGTCTCTAAAGCCGCGGTGAATTTTTTGAGATCAAACGGATCGACCGTGACGCCCGAATCAGGGGAGAGCACTTCGTGGCCGCCGTTGTTATTGGAAGAAACGACAAAAAGGCCCATCGCTAATGCCTCGACGGTGACATTGGCGAACGGATCGTAATGGGAGGGGATGACTAAGGCATCGGCAACTTGATAAAACGGCCGGGTATCGGACTGGGAGTAGAAAAACGTGACGTTTTTCGCAAGGCCCAGCTGCGCAGCTTGTTTTTGATAGACAGCAAGATGTTTATCGGTGCCGACAACGGAGAGATGGAAGTTCCGGGAGAGTGAACTTAGAGCTTTCAGGAGGAGAGAGACGCCTTTTCGGTGGAAATTGTGGCCGACAAAGAGAAATTGGAACACGTTGGGGTCGAGGCCGAGTTCTTGGGCGATCTTTTCTTTTTGGGAAAAAGAGGTATTAAAATCATTTTCCATTTCATGCCATTCAACACCGTTATGGACAACGTGGATTTTGGCAGGATCTGTGGCATAAAATTGAAGGACTTGCTTTTTAACGTAATTCGAATTGACGATGATTCCTTTGAGATGCGGATCTTCAAAAGTCGCTTTTTCCAGTTTGAGAATCATGTAATGAAGAGGATTAAACTTGAAGGAGAGCTTTTTAAGAAAACCTTCTTTTTGAGAGCGGAGGGCTAAATAAGCTGCGTGAACTCCGTTGCCTGCACGGTGATGGGTTTGAAAAGAGGCGCGGTCCATGCTGAAGATGACATCAAAGCTCAGTCTCTTCACCATCGATTTACACCAGATGTCGAATTCTTTAAGTCGCATAAATTTTAATTTACTATCCAAGGAACACGACAGTACCGGGCAGGGAGCAGAGATTTCAAGTGAAGTTAGAAGTGACACTGACGCTCCGCGCTCTTTCAAGGCTTGGATGATCCTCCAGGCAGACTTTTCGAGTCCGCCGTGGGTGTGAAAGTCTTTTTTAAGTATGGCGACTGTTTTCATGAGAAGAGTCTTCAACGGTGATTTGGTTACCTTGGAGCTCGACCCTTAAGTCGAATTTTTCCTGATCCGATTTATAGAGCTGGAAATGGTTCATGTAATGCCGAAATCGATCGCGGAGGTATTCTTCCCGCCGTTTAAGGTAGGAGGGGTCGTTGTTGTTAATATTGTCATCAGACATGAGGATGGAGACATATTTATCTTCCAGAACGCGGGAATTGAGAAATTGTATGCTCCAATCGAGTTGTTTCTTTTCGGTTTTTGGAGAGAGTAAAATCGAGATCTCCAACAGGTCTTGGACAAGTTCGACAAAGAGATGGCTGACGCCTTTGGCATATAGAGATTTTCGGAGAAGATGGAGGCCATGGAACTGTTGGACTAGCCCTCCGATGGCCAAAGAATATGTTTCAGGGTTGAGGGTCATGCTATGTTCGGAAGGAAAGAAAAGTTTGATTGGGATCGCTTTAGCAATCGGATGAAGATCGCTGCGGACAAAGTCAATCCGAAGCTCATTGACCTGGGGGTCATCAATGACAAAAGGACGGTCGGAAAGAGAGGGAATCGAGATTTCTTTCCATTCATCTGGAACAAAAAATGAGACTTCGTCCGATTTGAAATCCTGGGCTTCGATGGCTTCGAGATCAGTCCTTGTGATGTCGCTTAAGTTGAACGTCAAGTTCATGCCCTTGGCTTTTAGCTGTTTGATCACAGCTTCGGGTCCGCTGACCGACATCGTCAACCGGTAGGGCCAAATATCTAGGAATTGATAGTCTTTGGGAGCTTCCCCGATCGGCTGTGTGACAACCACGGGGATTTTTTCTGTCACCATCCGAGTAAAATTGATCGGAAGTCTTTGGATCACTACGCGTTTGATCGCCTTGGAAAGGTTGATATCAGGGTTCAGGGCCAGCAAGTTTTTACGTGTGATTGTCGCCAGCCATTCGTCTGATTTGTCCATCGCATCCAGGACGATCTCGATATCGTTGGGGGCAATCTGGGTAAGCTCGGTCTTATTTCCTTGCAGAGTCAGAGAAATTTTCTTAGCGAGTATGCCGTTGGGCTGCAGACCTTCGACAGTCATGCCGACGGGAATATTAATCAAACGGACAGGGACGTTTTCCAGCACTTTTGTTGTTGTCAATGAGTGATTGACAACGAGCCAGATGACGATCGCCAGGAACAACGAAATGATCTTACGTTCCCAGTTTTGGAGGAAAAAATCCCGTACAAAGGTCATTTCGTCACCTTTTTTCCATCCCGGTTAATAGTTTACGTAAGCTGAATTTAGCCTTCGAGTTTGTTGGCGCAGTATTGAAGATGCTGCGGACGATGCCTTTGAATCGGTCTTGTTTCACAGGAGTGATCACGCTTTCTCTTGCGAGCGAAACTTTACCTGTGCCTTCTGAAACGACAATCACTAACGCATCAGAATGTTGGGAGATACCCAGCGCTGCTCTATGGCGTGTTCCCAGCGATCTTGTGACATCCGATTCATCGGCAAGCGGCAGAATCACAGCGGCTGCGACTAGTGTCATGTCGCGGATAATGACAGAGCCGTCATGCAGAGGGGTTGAGTCGGCAAAAATCGTTTCTAAAAGCTCAGAGGAGAACTGGGCGTTGAGAACGATAGCCTTTTGGGCAAATTCATCTAATCTGTCTTCATGTTCCAATACGATCAAAGCTCCAACCCTCTTATCGGCTAACTTGTAGACCGATGTTGTCAATTGCTCTAAGAATTTATCAAATTCCGTCACTTCGCGGTATCTTTTTCCCTTCAAACTAAGTTTTGATAAAGCAACTCGAAGTTCAGGTTGAAAGATCACTAAAACAGCAATGGCCGCTACGTTGGCCAAATTGGTCATAATCGTATAGAGAATCGGCAGGTGCAAAAGCGACGTAATCGCAAAAATGACCAAGAACGCCATCACGCCAATGAGCAGATCCATCGATCTTGTATTCCAAAAAAATGAAAGCAAGTAATTTAAGATAATGGCGATAACGAAGATCTCAACAAAGGGAGTGAAGGCGCCGATAAAACCCATATTCTGTCCTGGACAATTGGTAGGTCATTGTAGGGATCGAAAGAGTTGGTTTCAATTAAATATTTTTTCAGAGTCTGTCTGCGGATTAATCCGCAGACAGACTCTCATGGGCATCCAATCCTGCATCATGCCTGAGTTGAAAATAACTTTTTAAGTAATTGTACTCAGCTTGCCTGCGCCCCAGATCTGCCTGGGCTGCCATGCGAGAGGCATTTTGGAGGTCGGCGTCGATAATCACTCCCGCAGAAAGACTGATGTTTGCTTCACTGAGCGCCTGCTTGGCAATCTCGGCGCTGTCTGCCGTCGTCAGATAGACAAAAAGGGCTTCTTCGATTTGCTGGATGTCATTGCGGATGGTCACTTCGACTTTATCGTTCTCAAACTCATAAGCAATGACCGCAGCTTTTTTCAGCGCAGTTCCTTCCCATACTTTTGCCTCTCTTTTCAAACTGTCGAAAAGAGACCATGAAAGCTGGATGCCTCCGGCAAAATCATTCTTTTGCCGAAAGAACTGTCCATTGACAGGCGTATAGTATCCGTAATCGGCAAACGCTTCGATTTTGGGCAGATATTGCGATTTTGTCTGACGCGATTTTTCTTCTGAGGCTTTCACATACAGATGGGACCGTTTGAGTTCAGGTCGATTGAGTCTTGCTTGGTTGATCCACTCTTGGATCTCTGTTTCGGAAAAAACAGCAAATGGAGTATTTAATGAGGCCGGCTGGGCAATTTCTCCTCCGATAATCGATTGGAGCGCCGTTAATTTTTGCATCAAAATTGGATAATCTTTGATTCCAATGGAATCATCGAGCTTTAATCCCTGAATTTTCGTGGGGTCGAGATGGATCGTTAAGACAAATTGCTGCTTAGCGTCGCTTGCTGCTTTGACTGCGGTGTAGTACTTTGTGATCTCTTGCGAGAGCGCCGATTTGGCCTCACTGACAGCTAAGGTTCTTCCGCTGCCCGACTCGAATTTTTTTTGCTGGTCTTGATAGGCGGTGTTCACATACCCGATGACCTGTTGCTGCACTTCGACAGCCTTTTGGGTGTATAACACATCCAAATACAACACTCTGACTTGGAAAAGTGTATCGTTTATCGCCAGTTCTCTTCCGGCGAGGGCGCCCTGTTTGGCGATTTTAGACAATTTGAGATCGCCTAAAAGCTCAGAAGAGTAGATCGGCTGCGTCAAGACAAATTGGTTGTTGAAGAGCTGCGTCTGCCGTTGCATGTGGGAAATGTTTTGTGGCTTTTGCAGCGCAGCGTACATCGATCCAAAGGTTAAATTTGGCATCCAGGACAAGATCGACTGCAAATGACGGTAATTGTGTTGGGAAACATCTTGCTCCGTTAACTGAATGGCAACGTTAGCCTCCAATGCTTGCTGCTCCGATTCCTGCAAGTTTAATGCAGCCAGAGGAAGAGATAAAATAGTCAATAAAAAAAGAAATCTCATTTAAAGCCTATAACTTTTTCATAACATAGCATCAGATGATCGACGCCGTTCATGGCCTGATGAGGATGATCTTCTGCCGGCAGATGGTACACTGCTGCAATCCGGTCTTTTGAGAAACCGGTGACCCAAGGATACTGTTTTGGGTCTTGTTTCCCTTTCCGGATGCTTTCTGCCCAATACATGGACGCTAGATCAAGCCAGTAATACGGCCAGTTGAGATTTTCTTGGATATCGGGATCGATGAGCTGAGAAAAAAAGACTCGATCGAAGGAAGGGTTTTGGCAGATGAAGACCGCTTCGCCTCGTTTAATCTGGTTTCTTTGCAAAACATTCGTCATCTCTGCCGCGACGATATCGGCTCGTTTCCCCTGAAGTAATTTCTCACGGGTAAATCCGTTGATTTTCAGGCTAGAGGGATCGCTGCTTTTCCAGACACTCTCGGGTTGTTGAACGATCGTTTGATACGACTCTTTCAGCTCGCCAGTCTTAAGATCGACGATCTTGAAAGCAATCTCCAACACCCGATGCTTAAACGCATTAAGCCCATTGGTCTCCGTATCTAGAAAAACACCCAGCACTTGACTCACTCCTAGGATAACTTCTCAACCTAGCAGGAATGGAGCTTTCTGTCAAAAGTGGCTATTTAGTCGCTGGGTTAAAGTAGTCCCAAGCACTTACGCAGTACTCGAGAAGCTCCTTGGAAATCCAAAAAGAACTGGTTGTTAAACTAAAATAGCCGACTGTTAGGAGATAACTAGGAACTGCATATCCCATTCTTTGACCGATCGTTCTTGCAATAATGGGAAGAAGAAGCGTGATAGGATAAGAAAAGGAGTGACTAAGATGATGGAATATTGGATTATAGGGGTTTTTTTTTCTAGTGATAAACTCTTCTGTTAATTCTTTACCAATCTTCTGCCCCAGGTTACTAATGGCAAACTGTGCATATGTGTATACCGTGCTTGACACGACAATAAACCCAGCATGAGGAGCTGGAAACATGCGATTAAGCAGGTAACTGGTAAGTGGGGTAATCAGCGCTGGGACTAAAGTGGTGAGATTTAATGGTAAAGCAGTCATTGTCGTTTTGACGGTACAACCGTGTTATGTCGTTTTGACGGTGCAACCACTTGATAAAGCGCGATACAGCCGTTCGTGATTGCAGTTCCTATTGCGCCTAATCCTAAGATCTGAAGATAATCATGGGTTCTGAAGTTGCATAAACGACCGAGATATAGGGTGGAGGGAATGGAGAGCAAATTGGCGCATATGAACATAAACCGTGTTGGGGCGCTCGTTTTGTCTAGAGTTTCTTGCCGTATTCCTAAGATTACCACCTGCGCTAAAAACCTTTGTACGACCAGCATCGTAACTAAAGCTGCTTTTTCAAAAGCATGGTGTTGGTTAAAGGCTAGACAGAAAATATAGCCGGCAACACCGGGAGTAAAAATATCTCGACTGAGAGTAGCAAGAGGAAGAAGAGCTGCCATAAAGACTCCATTTTTCCAAAAGAGTGTATCCAACTTTTTGATTAAGAGCAAACCTTGTAAAATAATTGTCTCATCTGTTAGGCAGGAAATTGAGGTGGAGTATGAAAATGAAATCGGGGATGACAGAGCAAGGACGGAAAAAAATTGCAGAGGCGCTGCGCCATTATTTAGCCGATAGCTATGCTGTCTATCTCAAAACCCAGAATTTTCATTGGAATGTCAAGGGTCCGCATTTCTTTGCTCTGCATCTGATGTTCGAAAAACAATATGAAGAAATGGCCGCTGCTGCCGATGAGATTGCAGAACGGATCGCCGCTCTGGGATTTTATGTGCATGCCTCTTTTTCCGATTTCAAAAAATGTTGTATCAAAGAAGAATTTAAGCCGATCTCGGCTAAAAAAATGATTCAGCAGCTTCTAACCGACCATGAGGCCGTGATCCGGTGCGCCCGGCAAATTGCAACCCTGGCCGAAGAAGA